>JBKJYG010000092.1:0-3164 GCA_046715905.1 Hyphomicrobiaceae bacterium
TCCATCTCCTGGAACGCTGGGATGGCGAGGACGTACATCGCAGCCATGCCCGCGATGCCGATGGTGAGCGATTCAGAGATCAATTCGTTGGCGGCCCGCTTCCAGCCGGATAGCCGGAGGCGAGCACAAAAGCTCGCGGCCGCGTTATAGCGATCCTGGAGGCTCTGGAACGTTTCCGCGAGCTTAGAATCAAGCCAGGAGTCCAGACCCAACCAGTTGATCAGTCGATCGCGATTGCTGTTCCTGAAAAACCAGTCCTTCAAGGCGCATTTTCCTTCAGACGGCAGTTCCGCCCGGCCTGGCTCTCCCGTTGTCTAGACCGACCGAACGGCAACCGAACGACGCGTGCAGCCAGCGCGGGCTCAAGCGCAACTGGGCCGTTCGGTCCACGGGACGGCGGATCGATAATCGATTATCATGCTTTTTAGGAATGAAGCGAGAGGACACTTTGGACGACCTTCAGAAACCGTTCTGGCAGCAAAAGTCGCTTGAGGAGCTGTCCCAATCCGAGTGGGAAGCGCTCTGCGACGGTTGTGGGCGCTGCTGTCTCAACAAGCTTGAGGACGAGGATACCGGCAAGATTCATCTGACGCGGCTGGCCTGTGGCCTGTTGGACGTTGGGACCTGTCGATGCTCGAACTACGAGAATCGCAAGTCGTTGATGCCGGATTGCATTTCAATCGACGCCGAGCAGGCGCGCACCTTGACTTGGCTTCCGGACACCTGCGCCTATCGGCTCGTCGCGGAGGGCCGCGACCTTGCCTGGTGGCATCCCCTGGTGTCGGAATCGCCCGAAACCGTGCATCAGGCCGGCATTTCGGTGAGAGGCTGGGCGCGGACGGAGCGCGGCGTCAAGCCGGAAGCCTTCTGGCGCTACATTGTTGCCGACTTTGGGCATCGTCCTGAGCGACCCCAACCCCTTCCCTCGAACTCCCCTTGAACGGCGCTCAAGCCTGCCCAGCAGTCTGGGCCGCATCCGCGGAACGCCACGCACGCCCGCACGTTCGCCGAGTGACCTTCTCAATCAGGGAACCTCGATGCTTACCTACACGATCGGCGTCATTGCGGCACTGTTCACCACGGCTTCCTATTTTCCACAGTTGCGCAAGGCCTGGGTGAGCCGCGAGACCCATGATTTGTCGCTTAAGATGCTGCTGCTGCTCGGCGCGGGGCTGCTCCTTTGGCTTGCCTATGGCTACCTTCGCCAAGACTTCGTGATCCTGGCCGCCAATGCCGTGAGCCTGACCATGTTGGCGGGCCTCATCTACTGCAAGCTATGGCGAAGCCGGGAATCGTAACCGGGCCGGCTTGAGTGCCCTCGAGCCCACGTGGCGCCGCGACCCTTGCCCATTGCTCGGCTGACGCTTAATCCTGGCGCTTGGCTGGCGACCACGAGCCACTCCGGAGAGCGATCCATGACTGACGTCCAGAAAGCCCCGCATTTCGACACGCTTGCCGTCCATGCCGGAGCCACTCCCGATCCCGCGACCGGCGCGCGCGTGACACCGATCTATCAGACCACTGCCTTTGTTTTCAATGATGCCGACCATGCCGCCGCCCTGTTCAATTTGGAGGTGTTCGGCAATATTTACTCGCGCATTGGCAATCCGACACAAGGCGTGCTGGAGCAGCGCATTGCAGCCCTTGAAGGGGGAACTGCGGCGTTGGCGGTGGCGTCAGGCCACGCGGCTCAGCTCATCGCGTTTCATACACTGCTCGAGGCGGGCGACGATTTCGTTGCGGGCCGCCAGCTTTATGGTGGCTCGATTAATCAATTCAATCATGCTTTCAAGAAATTCAATTGGAACGTGCAGTGGGCGGACGCGACCGATCCCGCCAGCTTCGAAAAGGCCCTCACGCCCAAAACCAAAGCCATCATGGTCGAGAGTATCGCCAATCCCGGCGGCATCGTCGTCGACATCGCGGCCATCTCCACCATCGCCCGGCGGGCCGGCGTGCCGCTGATAGTCGACAATACGCTGGCCTCGCCCTATCTGTGCCGTCCCAAAGATCATGGCGCCGATATCGTCCTGCACTCGCTGACCAAATTCATGGGTGGTCATGGCAATTCGATTGGCGGCGCCGTTGTGGATTGCGGGACCTTCGATTGGATGACGTCGAAGCAGAAATATCCGACGCTGACCGAGCCGAACCCCAGCTATAATGGGATGCGGCTGGCCGAAACATTCGGCAACTTCGCCTTCGCAATTGCCTGCCGCGTCATGGCGCTGCGTGATCTTGGGCCAGCGATCTCGCCGTTCAATGCTTTTCTCATCCTGACGGGCATCGAGACCCTGCCCTTGCGCATGGCGCGGCATTGCGAGAACGCGCTGGCCGTGGCGCAGTACCTCGAGGCGCACGCCAAGGTCGCCTGGGTCAACTACGCCGGTCTCGAGAGCAATAAATATTATGCCGTCGCGCGCCGGATGTGCCCGAACGGGGCCGGTGCCGTATTCACGTTTGGCCTCAAGGGCGGCTATGAGGCGGGAACAGCCTTCGTCTCGAATGCGAAACTGCTGTCGCACCTGGCCAATATTGGCGATGTCAGGAGCCTCGTCATCCACCCCGCTTCGACAACCCATCGCCAATTGACGGATGCGCAACGCACGGCGGCGGGCGCCGGCGCCGATGTCGTCCGGCTGTCGATCGGCATCGAAAACAAGGCCGACATCATAGCCGACATCGAGCAAGCGCTGGCTCCTGTCTGACCTGATCTGAACGGCCGGCGTAATGACCGGTTCATCCCCACGATCGATTGAGAGCACTTCGCCGCCGTTCAGTCGCCGGCAAGCCGTGGCCCGCAACGCCAGCCAGACCGCACCCACACCTTGCGTAACGATCCCCCTGTTCCCATAAACTGAAGCAGTTTAAGGCTTCAATCCTGCGTTGACACTTTCCCTAATGGAGGAAATGTCATGAACTTCTTTCGCACCGCGATGTTGCTTGCGGGCTTGACCGCACTGTTCATGGGGGTTGGCTATCTGATCGGCGGCCAGACAGGCATGTTGCTGGCGTTCGTTATCGCTGCCGGCACGAACATGTTTGCCTACTGGAATTCCGACAGGATGGTCTTGTCGATGCAAGGGGCGCAGGAAGTCAATCGAACCAGCGCGCCTGATTTCTATGACTTAGTGCAAGAGCTGTCGCAGCGCGCCAGCTTACCG
>JBKJYG010000093.1:0-3203 GCA_046715905.1 Hyphomicrobiaceae bacterium
GCCCAGAGCCCAGCCGATTCCGATCGCCGATGCGATGGCCGTGGCCGAGCCGACCAGCAGCGCCACCACCACCGGCAGCCACATGCGTCGCAGTCGTTCGATCTGGCTGTACAGCGGGATGGCCAAGGCCACCGTGGCGGGCCCGATCAGGAAGTGGACGAACTTCGCGCCGTCGAAGTAGGTCGCATAGGGCGTCCCCGTCAACAGCAGCACGCTGACGATCAGCGTGACCGCGATCAGCACGGGATTGGCGAACGGGTTGGCGCCGCTGCGCCGGAACAACCACAGCGCGCTGAGATAAGCCAAGAGGGTCAGCGACAACCACAGCAGCGGCGAGCGGGCCAGAAAGACCCAGATGTCCGTCAGTGCCGGGGTCATGAACCCTCCTTTGCGGTGAGTTGGAGCATCCATCGCAGCGTCAGCGCGCTGACGGCGATCGTGACCGCGGCACCCGCAATGCAGGCCGCCAGAAAGGGCAGCCATTCCTGCCCGACGCGGCTGAAATACATCATCACGGCGGTGACCGCCGGAATGAACAGCAGCATCAGGTGGCCCAGCAGCAGGTTCGAGGTTTGGGTCAAGCCTTCGGGCACTCCGCCGCGAACGACGAGGGCGCCGAACAGAAGCATCATCCCGATCAACGGGCCCGGAACAGGCAAGGCCAGCCATTGCACCAGCACTTCGCCGAACAACTGGAACACGAACAGTACGGCAATGGCTGGAAGCATGGGCGACTCCTTTGCGCGAATTGTGGGGGAGTCGCCCCATGAAACGCTGGATCGCGATGTTGTGCATGTGGCTGCTGCCATGGCCTGCCTGGGGGTGGGGGCAGGAAGGCCACAGCATCGTGGCCGAGCTCGCCCAGCGGCGGCTGTCGCAGCCGGCGTCCGCTTACAGCATTCGGTCGAAGAACCCAAAAGCAATACGGGCTCCATGGGGCCCGTATGTACTCGATTGGTGGCGGAGTGGACGTCTTACGGATGATGGCCGCTAACCCGCATGAATGCTAGGTTCGCGAAGTTCTGGAGATCAAAATACCCCCAGAACTACCCCCTCCGAATTCGGGTCACCGTGATGCCATCGGCGCGAAGTGTTGGGGCCTTCGCTCATGGCCAAATGCGCGGCGTTACGACTAGCATGGCGCCCGGACAAGCAGCCGGAGTCGCACATGCACGGAGACCCAGTCACGCGTCGCCATCTTCGCCGCAACGTACCGAAAAAGGCAGAGCGAGGAAAGAGAGTTTGGAACTCATTAGAGGTTGCGAAACTGCTTGTGGCAATGCTGGTACCTGTAACCTTAGCAATCGCCGGCTATGTCGTAAACGCGACGGTTCGTGAAGGGGATGAGGCTCGGGCCGAAGCGCAGCGCAAATTGGCCGAAGACTCCAAGCGCGCTGAGGCTGTGACCGAGAGAGAGAGAGGACGCGTCGCCGCGCTTCGAACACTCGCGCGTTCCATGTTTGCAGTCGTCGCGCGCGCAGATCTCATCGTCGGGACATTCAGGGCAGAAGAATATTTTCATTCTGTTGACCGTACCGCCGAGGGCTTGCGCCTCTACGAGGCCGCATATGAGAGCTATCGCTCGGACCTGTCGATCAACTTACGCGAACTTCAAGCCCTTGCCAGGGAAGAATGGAAAGGAGGGAGCTTCGAGGACCTGATTGTTCACCTCCTCGATGTTCCAACGCTCCAGCCTTTGCACAGATGTATTCAGAGGGCAAAGAATGATGGGCTCTCACGAACGGCCGTGAAGACTCAAATTGAGGAATGCGGGGCCACTGATTTGGTCAAGCATGCCAAAGACTGCAGTCGCGCGCTGGTCGCTGAGGTTGACTTGGCAACATCGCCCTTTGTTGAGGTGCGCCCACCGCCCCCCCCCGGGAGCGAGGTGTCTACCCCCAGCTGCTCAAAGTGAGCGGTGATCCCGCGAGCACATGGGCACCGCATGTCGTGACCGCCCTACCAGGACCCAGGGTTTGTTCACTCTAGTTCATGCCAAGTTTTACTGCGGCATGAGCTCTGATGGCGTGGAAGTCCTGGCCGGGTCCTTCAACATCCATGAGGGTACCTACGTCGAGAACATCCATCTGTTGAAGTACGAGTTCGCCGATTTCGCCAAGCGGTATCTACTTGGCATGAAGACGACTTTCAACTCTGCGCTTCTGAAGAAGAAGCGGCGCGTCCTGGAGATCGATATCAAGAACGGGAGCGTGGCAAGCCGCCGCGTGGTCGCGTATGAAGAGTCCCTGGACTTTCCCGAGCCCAAGTAACGCGAGCGTTGCGGCGCATCCGGTCCGCGTTCCCTGTCCGGCCCCCGCTCGTCGTCGCCTGACGCATCCTGTCGCCGCTCGTCCGGAACGAACGAAAGCCGGGATACAAGCGGCGCGGCGCAAAGGGCGAAAACCCGGCCGCCCGCATGCTTTAACCCCTCGCCAGGCGCTCCGCGCTCAGCGCATGGCTATCTGGGAAGAGATTCCGCTGCGCCTCATCGCTCGCAAATTGAAGGTCAGCAAGACAACGGTCTGGCGAGCCCTGTCCGAAACGATTGCGTGAGTGAGTTCCGCAACGCCTCATTCGGCAGTTCAGGCCGGGGTTGTTCCAGTGGACGCCGCGCGGGTGACTTTCAACGTGACCTTAAATCGGTTGTCGCAAGGATCGCCTTTGCGGCGGCCTGCTGGCGTGCCCTCGTGGCCGTTGCATGAGAAGTCGTATTCCCCGTCCGGATGGAACATGACGATCTGCTGGGTCTGCAGGCCGCCTTGCTGGCACCGCGGATTGGCGCACCGAATATGCGAGGGCAGATTGCTCTTGGTGTAGCGCTCGCTTCGCTGCCAATCCTCGCGCATGTATTCGCCGTATGGGTCCTGAGAGACGGAAAATTCGATCTGCTCGATGTCAGGGAAGGCGGCGTTCCGATCCGTCGTGGTCCCAAGAAAAGGCGTCACAGTGCGTTTGCTCCTGTCAGTGTCCCTCGCGGCTGGGAGTCGTTGCTCGGACCCCATCTGTCAGCAAACCGAGCCCTTGCGCAAGGGGCTTCGCCCCGGATCGTCCAGTCTAGCGCTAGATATGGGGTGGAACGACGACGAAGACGCTAGATGTAGTGGTCGCCCCAGAATGAGAAGTCAAGACTGTCCGAAGTTTA
Source organism: Hyphomicrobiaceae bacterium (assembly GCA_046715905.1). Taxonomy (GTDB): domain Bacteria; phylum Pseudomonadota; class Alphaproteobacteria; order Rhizobiales; family Hyphomicrobiaceae. The sequence goes on from JBKJYG010000093.1 coordinate 3,143, forward strand.
TATATAAACTTCGGACAGTCTTGACTTCTCATTCTGGGGCGACCACTACATCTAGCGTCTT
>JBKJYG010000094.1:0-3423 GCA_046715905.1 Hyphomicrobiaceae bacterium
ATCCCCGCCGTTCACCTTCGCCTTAAAGTTATTGCGACAGGCGTATTTTCCCGCTTCGTTTTAGGATAGTATTCCTTGGTTGAATACAATATTGAGGAGGGATTACCGCAATGATCGGGTTGTATCAAAGTAGATCGCGTGCCGTTTCGGCGCATACATTTCGCGACAACTACAATATCGCAACAGCAACGACGATCCGGACCATCGTCGACATGGCGATATCTCGGGTTTTTCTTGTTAGTACGGCTGAACTCGGTCAGCCCTCGCGGGGCGAAGCTCGCATCGCCCTGGCGCGCCAAACAGCCATGTACATGGCGCACGTGGTGTGTGAGCAAAGCATGTCGGACGTGGGGCGCTTGTTCAGGCGCGACCGGACCACTGTCAAGCACGCCTGCGCCGTGATCGAGGATCGCCGCGACGATCCGAAGTTCAATCTGACCCTCGATCATCTGGAATCCATCATCTCGCGGCTCAGAACGCTGCTGGCTCCCGACACGCGATGGCGCATCGTTCGGCGGCGGAACCGACACAAGACTTTTCAGGAGTATGTCGCTGCAGTGCCAACACTGGCCGGTGCAGCGATGCCACGGTTGGAGCAACGAACCCATTGGACACCGGTCGGCTGACGTCTGGACCTGACCACCAGCCCCAGAGGCACGCAACGAGCGAGGGTCCTGCATTGGCAGAGATAGAGCTGCTGTTGTTCTTGGAGGCCCTCGCAGTCAAGGGCGCCTTTCTTGACACGCCGCGGAGCAATGAACACGGCTGTCCGATGGTAACCCCGCCGGCCGGCATCTCTCAACCAGAGATACGCGTGCCGTTGAGCTTGGTCGCAGCCGCACAGGCCGCGGGCTGGCTTACCGGGGAAACGCTCATTGGGCCCTACCGGCTCAGCCGACAGGGCCGCAACGCCTATCGTCAGGCCCGCGCATGGCGAACGGCGCAGCGTACAGCCCCTGGCGTGGTCGCGACCGCGCAGGTCTCAGCATCGATCACGCGTCGGGAGCCCAAGTCCAATCCCTCCCGCAACGATCACGAAAGTCCGGTTGGATGGCTGCGGAAGCGGTTGGACCGCAACGGTCAAGCGCTGATCAGCGAAGCGCAATACGGCGCTGGCGAGCGTTTGCGTGCCGACCTGTGGCGAGCGCGCATGACGCCGCACGTGACGGCGAGCTGGTCGGGCCTGGCACGGTCTCGAAGCGAGCGCCGCGGCGCGCCGGGAACGGGCCTCGATCTGACCGAGCAGCGCGTCGCCGCCCACCAACGCGTCACCCGGGCCTTGATTGCCGTCGGTCCCGAGTTTGCCGATATTCTGATTGACGTTTGCGGTCACCTGAAAGGGCTCGAGGATATCGAGCGGACGGAGCACTGGCCGCAAAGATCAGCCAAGCTCATCTTGCAGAAAGCTTTGACGTCGCTGGCCCGGCATTACTGTCTGCTCCCGACCGAGGCGCCAGCGGAAATGGTCAATCGTCTGCTCCACTGGGGCGCGGAGGGCTATCGGCCCTCGCTCGAGCAGTGGAAATAGGAATGCGGGGGTGCCGCTCAACGAGCTGGTGCTTGCTGAGCATCCCGCCGGATGCGCTCGACCATGGATGCAAATCCGTTCGAGCGCTGCGGCGTCAGGTGTTCGGCGAGGCCCAGCTCGCTGAACGACCTGTTGGCGTCGGTGGCCAGGATTTCAGCCGCCGTCCGGCCCGAGTAAATGGCCAGCAGAATGGCAATCAGACCCCGCACGATGTGGGCATCGCTGTCCCCGCGAAAGACCAGCACGGATGGGCCATCATGGGTCGGGTGTGGCTCGGTCACGAGCCAGACCTGACTTGCGCAGCCACGCACCTTGTTGCGTTCAACCCGTTCTGCGTCTGCGAGCGGCTGCAACCCGCGCCCCAGCTCGATGACGTACCGGTAGCGGTCCTCCCAGTCATCCAGGATCTCGAAATCAGCCCGGATGGCGTCGAGCGGTGGAGGAGCACCGGGGGCCGCAGCCGTGTTGCCGAGCGTGGTCATGACAGGTCCGGTTGACGTTTGGTTTTCGGCTCTGCTTTGCGGGTTTGCATACCATTCCTCACTTGGGCCAGTTCCCCGCGCGATGCAAGAGGCGCTATGTCCCTTCCCGAAGGCAGTACGGCAGAGCCGTCTCAAGCACCCGTGCGAGCGGGTTTAGCCCGCCACTCCGGCACGAGGTCGGCGGGAGCAAGCGTATCGCGGGATGGTTTTGAAGCGGGCTGCTCGGCTCGCGTATCCCCGCCGAACAGGCGTTCGCTCGCCAGATCGATGGTCATGCGCGCGCCAAACTCGAGCTTCGTCTTGAACACGGACCAATAGCCAGCCCCCTGCTCGCAGAGCGCCTGTTGGCGGTCGCAGAACGTCGCGGCCTGATGCAGGGCGTCCGAGGCCGCTGTGTAAAGCTTGGCCTGCTGGACCCGATCGGTCGGCATCACCAGCACCACCAGGCTGAGCCAGAATGCCGTACGCAGAATAAACATACTGTCGTCCTCACCCGAAGGTTGTCGGCGGCCTTCGCGAGCCGATCTGGCCCTCGGCCAAATCGATTCGGGGCCAATCAGCCCTCGTCCGCCACGCCCGCGCAAAGGTGAGCGCAATCCGGACCTTTTTGGATAATAGGCGGTAAATCTTTCGCTTTCATTTCGGAGCGAGAAAACACAAGCAAATGTTTCGTTAATTCTCGCGCGGCCTTTTCCGAACCCGGTTGTGGCAGCAGAGGTTGCCGCCATCGACGCGCGGGAACCTGTACTGCCGGCTTCGGCGAGCAAAGACCGGCGGGGGCCAACCCGAGCCGTGTGGAACTGGGCCGGTCCTTTTTCCGTTGCACAGGCTCAATCACAAAGGACGGTTTCATGACACACGCCTCACGCGCAACCCTGTCCCTCTTTGGCTTGGCTCTTTGCCTGAGCCCGGCCTTCGCCCAAAGCACGACACCCACGCCGCCGCAGCAACAGCCCGCAGCGGGCGAGCGTCCCAAAGATGCGGCCCCGACGCCGGCCGGTGATCCCATGCAGCGAGCGGATCAGGACATGAAGCGCGTGCTCGACGAGCTGCAAGCGCTCAACGCCAAGCCGATCGAGAGCTTGACGGTCGAGCAGGCGCGGACGCAGCCCTCTCCGGCCGACGCTGTCAAGGCCGTGATGCAGAAGAGTGGAGTGCCGAGCGCGCCACCCTCCGACGTCAAAATTGAAAACGTGCAATATCCCGGAGCCGCCGGCCAGCTTCCGGCACGGATTTACAAGCCGGCCGCGGCCGCCGGGGGTCCTCAGAATACGACCGGAGCCGCGACGGGAGACAGCGCCCTGCCGGTGATCGTCTATTACCACGGCGGCGGCTGGGTGATCGCTGACCTCGACATTTATGATGCTACCCCCCGCGCCATGGCCAAGCAGGCGAATGCGATCGTTGTGTCGA
>JBKJYG010000095.1:0-10729 GCA_046715905.1 Hyphomicrobiaceae bacterium
GCCCTCGACGGCATCGTCGCTGGCCTTGTCATTGACCGCACGATGTCAGCTCGCGAAGCCCTTCAGCCACTCGAACTCGCCTACTTTTTCGATTCCATCGAGAGCGAAGGCCGGATCTGTTTCCGGCCGCGCGGCGCCAGCGCACCGGCTGCCGGTCTTGAGCCCGGCCTGCTTGTCGAGTCGAGCCCCGGCGCCGAGCTGTTCTCCATGACCAGAGCCCAGGAAACCGAGCTTCCATCGGCCGTCCGCGTCGCCTACTCGTCCGCCGAAGCCGATTACTGGCAAGCGATTGCCCACTCGCGGCGGCTCGTCGGCGGCAATGGTCGCGTCTCGCAAGCCGATCTCGCGCTGGTCATGGATGGCGAGCAGGCTTCGCGGCTCGCCGATGCGTGGCTGCATGAGACCTGGTCGGCACGGGAACGGGCGAGCTTCATCTTGCCGCCGAGCCGCCTCGCTCTGGAACCGGGCGATACGATCGAGTTAAGCAACGCGGGGCTCGCCTCGCGGCTTCGCATCACCGAGATCGGGGAGCGGGGCGAGCGTTCGATCGACGCCCGCGGCCTGGATCCTGCGATTTATACGGGTGGCCATGGCATAGCTCGACCCGAGCCCATCGGCGACGTTGCGGTCGATGGCGCAGCAGCAGCCTTCTTCCTCGACTTGCCCTTGCTCACCGGCGCCGAGCCGCCTGCGTCGGGTTACGTCACGGCGGTGCGTCAGCCATGGCCATCGGGAATTGCCTTCTACCGTTCTCCCGAGCAGGCAGGCTTCGCGTTATCGGCGGTTGTCGGTCGCCCGGCCACAACGGGTCTCACCCTCGACCCGCTGCCGCCTGGGCCCGAGGGGCGCCTCGATCACGCCTCCCGTCTGCGTATTCGCTTGGACCACGGAACGCTGAGCTCGACCAGCCGATTGGCTTTGTTGTCGGGTGCCAACGCCGCGGCGCTCGAAACATCGCCGGGCGTCTGGGAAGTGCTGCAGTTTGAAACCGCCACGCTGGTGGCCCCTGCCACCTACCTGCTATCGACCCTGCTGCGCGGCCAAGCCGGCACTGAGGCGGCAATATCCCCGACCCTTGCGCCCGGTGCCCGTCTCATTTTGATGGACGCGGCCGTCGTCACCATCGATCTACGCCGCGACGACATAGGCCTGCCACTCAATTGGCGATTTGGCCCAAGTGGCCGCGATATCGGCGACCGCTCTTTTGCGACCGAGCAGCACGCGTTCCGCGGCGAAGGCTTGCGGCCCTTCAGTCCCGTCCATGTCCGCGGGGTACGCAGCGGGGGCGACCTGACCATGACCTGGATCAGGCGCACGCGCCTTGACGGCGATGGTTGGGTACAGACCGAGGTCCCGCTCGGCGAGGAGCAGGAACTCTACGAAATCGACATCCTCGAAGCCGATCTTGTTCGCCGCACCCTGATCTCGCCGACGCCGACGCTCCTCTATTCGGCTGCCATGCAGACCGAAGACTTCGGTGCTCCGCAGTCAAGCCTCCGCGTCCGCGTCGCTCAGGTCGGCGTGCTGGGCCGCGGAAGCGCCCGCACAGCGGTGCTCTGACCAGCGCTGTCGTTCTAACTCCCACATCGAGGCTCGCATGACCCAGCCGCCTTGGATGGCTCTGGCTTGGGCTGATCTCGGCCTTCACGAGATCCCCGGCCGCGCCAACAACGCTCGCATCACCGACTATTTTGCCCGTATCGGCCATCGTGCCGTCCAGGACGATGAAACCGCTTGGTGCGCCGCTTTCGTTGGCGCCTGCTTGGAAAGGAGTAACCTCGTCAGCACGCGCTCGCTGGCAGCGCGGTCCTATTTGACGTGGGGCCGGGCGAGCGAACCGGAACCGGGATGCATCACGATCTTGTCGCGGGGCGATGATCCAGCGCTGGGGCATGTCGGCTTTCTTGTCGGGCTCACTACGGACAAGATTGTCTTGCTCGGCGGCAATCAATCGGACTCGGTCAGCGTGGCGGCCTTCGACCGCTCGCGTCTGCTAGCCTGTCGGCTTCCCTCGGCGCAACCGATGCCGCTCCCCGCGACGGCCCCCGCTCTGATGCCAGACCAGACCGATGCCTTTCGGCGGGCGCTCGCCAAAGTCTTGGAATTCGAGGGCGGTTGGACCGACGATCCTTTTGATGCTGGTGGCCCCACCAACAAGGGCATCACTCTGGGCGTTTACGCGCGCGAGCGCGGCATCCGTCTTGACGCGACGACCTTGCCGGAACTCAAGGCCGGATTGCGCGATATTCCTTCCGCCATGGTAGCTCGCATCTACCTTGAGCGATATTGGCGGCCTTCGCACGCCGCCGATCTGCCCGCAGGTCTTGCGTTTCTTCACTTCGACACGGCTGTCAACCAGGGCCTCGGCACCGCCGCCCGCCTCTTGCAGGAGGCCCTCGGCGTCGATGTCGACGGCGAGATCGGGCCTCTGACCCTTTCGGCAGCTCACGTGAAACCTGCCGAAATTGCTCTGTCCCGCTACGCCGACTTGCGCCGCCGCCGTTACCGCGGGCTCGCGCAATTCTGGCGCTTCGGGCGCGGCTGGCTTCGCCGTGTTGACGGCGCGCTTGAGTGGGCGCGCGCGGACGCCGCCCACTCTGCCCGAATTATTTCACACCCCCAATCACCTCAGGAGACCAAACCCATGACGAAGAACGATGGCACGAACGAGGGCTTCCCTGGCGCAATCGCAACCGCTCCCGTCAAATGGTGGGGGCAATCCATGACGCTTTGGGGTACGCTCCTCACCGGCCTGTCGACCGTTGCGCCGGCCATCTTTTTTGCGTTTGGGATCGACGTTTCGGCGGATCTCATCGAGCAGGCCGGTCGCGACCTGATGGCGTGTGCTCAGGCTGCGGGTGGTCTGATCGGTACCATCCTGACAATTGCTGGTCGCGTGCGCTCGACCACCCGCCTTGAGCGTGTCTCGCTGAACGTCCGCTTGTGACAGCGCAGCGTCTGTCCTGCGGCACAAGTGTCCAGCGTGCTAGGATACGCAGCCGGTTTTCACTATAGTTGACGCTTGCGAGCCAGACTGTTGAGAGCCGGGGAGGACGTGAGCCGTGCGGATCCTTGTTGTCGAGGATGATCCCGATCTTAACCGGCAGCTTGTCGCCGCGCTGACCGACGTCGGTTACGCGGTGGACACGGCCACGGATGGCGAAGAAGCGTATTTCCTCGGAGAAACAGAGCCCTACGACGTCGTGGTACTCGACATCGGGTTACCGAAGATGGATGGGATCAGTGTCCTTGAACAATGGCGGCGTGCTAACCGGAACATGCACGTCATCATGTTGACGGCACGTGACCGGTGGAGCGATAAGGTTCAGGGTATGGACGCCGGCGCCGACGATTATCTTGCCAAACCCTTCCACATGGAGGAACTGTTGGCGCGCATCCGTGCCCAGGTCCGCCGAGCCACGGGGCATGCCAAGGCAGAGATCGAGTGCGGCGCGCTGCGCTTGGATACCAAGACAGCACGCGTGACATTTGCTGGCCAGCCGGTCAAGCTCACCTCACATGAGTATCGCCTGCTCGCCTACTTGCTGCACCACAACGGCCGGGTCGTGTCGCGCACAGAGCTGGTGGAACATTTGTACGATCAGGACTTTGATCGTGACAGCAACACCATCGAGGTCTTTATCGGGCGTCTTCGCAAGAAAATACCGCCGGACATGATCAAGACCGTGCGTGGCCTGGGTTATCGCCTTTCACAGGACGGCGATGAGGCTTAATTCGCTTGCGTTCCGCTTGTTCGCGACGGCGTCCATTTGGACGCTGGTGGTGCTTCCGCTGGCCGGCTTCATCATCGACTACGTGCACAGTCGCGATGTCAAAACCGCATTTGATCAGCGCCTCAGTCAGCTTCTCACACTGGTGATCGCCTTTAGCACCGATCACGGCGGCCCGGATCCCCGTTTCCCGCGCAACGTCGGAGAGCCCCTGTTCGAGCTGTCGCACTCGGGCTGGTATTGGCAGATAACGCCGCTGGAAAACAGTCCAGGCAAGCGCCTTATCTCGGCCTCGCTGGCCAGTGAGGAACTAGAGCTGCCCTCCATGCTGGGCATCAAACCTGACGCGTACAACATCCGTTGGTTCAACGGTAAGGGACCGGCCAGCGAGCCGCTCCGCATGGCCGAGACCGTGTACAATTCCGCCGAGGACGAAGCGCCGCGTTTTTATTCATACGTGGTGGCCGGCAATCTCGATTTTGCCGAAACCCGGATCCGGGATTTTCGCTTTCCCTTAGTCATTTCGCTCGCAGTAGCAGGCTTCGGGCTTGTCGTGTCCACATTTATGCAGGTGCGATTTGGCCTCCTGCCGTTGCGGGCCATGCAGCAGCGTCTGTCGGCCATCAGGACCGGTCAGGCCTCCAAGCTCGAGGGCACGCCCCCCGCCGAGATCGAGCCGCTCCAGACGGAGCTCAATGCCCTCATCCAATCCAATCAAGACATCATCGAGCGCGCGCGCACACAGGTCGGAAACCTTGCGCACGCGTTGAAAACGCCGCTTGCGGTCATCACCAACGAGGCTCGCGACGAGACCACGCCCAGTGCCCGCAAAGTTGCCGAGCAGGCCGAGATCATGCGGCATCAGGTGACCCATTATCTTGATCGCGCTAGAATGGTTGCGCGCGTTGGTGTCATCGGCCGTGTCACCGAGGTGCTGCCGGTCACTCAAAGCATTATTCGCGCGCTTGAGCGCATCTATCGAGACCGTAACCTCGTCATCACCGTCGATTGTGCTGCCGACGTAAGGTTTCAAGGCGAAAAGCAGGATCTTGAGGAGTTGCTGGGCAATCTTCTCGACAACGCCTGCAAGTGGGGCACGTCCCAGGTGCGCTTCAAAGCCACCTTCGTCGCAGGCACGACTGCGGCCTTTGGCAATCGTGTGCACATCGAGGTCGACGACGACGGTCCTGGCCTGACCCTCCAGCAACGGCAGCAAGCCGTGCAACGCGGGCGCCGGCTGGACGAATCCAAACCAGGATCGGGCCTTGGTCATTCCATTGTCACGGATCTGGCGCAGTCGTATCGCGGCAAGTTCGCCCTTGAAGCGTCCAGCCTGGGCGGCCTCAGCGCCCGCCTGGATTTGCCGGCGGTGTGATGCTTGAGCCACGCTGCGCCATATTCCGCTAGGCGCGACCTAGTTCCGCCCGATTTGCCCTGTGAACAGATCGGGGCTGGGCGTACGTCCGCTCGAGATCCGTTCCGGTGAGAGTTTGCCTCTATCCCAAGTCACGGAGACGAGACATGCGCGCAATCCCTGTTGTCGCGCTGGCCGCGGTCTTGATGATCGCCTCGGGCTGCGGGCCCGACGCCAGTAAACAGGATACCGGCCTCGTGGTCGGAGCAGTAGCGGGTGGCCTTGTCGGCAATTCCGTTGGCCGGGGGCACGGTCGCGGTGCTGCGACGATCGTCGGTGCGGTCGTCGGTGGTATTGTCGGTAGCGAACTCGGCCGCTCCATGGACCGGCAGGATCGACTGCTGGCACAACAAGCCGAGCTGGAGGCCTTTGAGCGCGGCCAGTCGGGGGTGGGCGTGACCTGGCGGAACCCGGATAATGGTCGATACGGCGACATCGTGCCTGGACCGGGCTATCGTCGCGGCCTCGTTGATTGCCGTGACTACACGCATTCCGTTTACATCGACGGGCGCCCGCAGGTCATGCGCGGGACGGCCTGCCGCAATCGGGACGGCACCTGGAGCAGCGTCGGCTGAGATCTCAGTTCCTAGACAATCCCGCGACAAAAGCGTTTCGTTGACTTGCCACGTCCTGGGCTGATGCCTAAACCCTAGGCAACGTTGAGCTCAGGAACGGCAATGCTGCTTTGGATCGTCTTCGGCGTGCTGACGGCGGCGGTTTTGGCCGTTGTGCTTCGGCCGCTGCTTGGAGCGGGGGAGAGCCCCGTCACGCCCGGCTCCGAAGCCGCGGCGATTTACCGTGATCAGCTTCGGGAAATCGAAGTTGAGAGGGAGCTAGGACTGTTGGGAAGCGTCGAGGCGGGGGCGGCGCGCCTTGAAATTTCCCGCCGTTTGCTGAGGGCGGGCGACGAAGCCGGTCAGCAAGGGCCAGAGAACCAACCCGTGATCTCGGCCCGTCACCCCCGTTTGGCGTTGGCGATCTCACTGGCTTTCCCGCTCATCGTTCTGATTGCTTATTTGGCCAATGGCGCGCCGGGTTTGCCGAGCCAGCCTGAAAGTCAGCGCGCCACGTTGCGCCAGCAGATCGCTGCCGTCGAGGCTCGGTTATCGGACCATCCACTTGATGGCGAGGGGTGGACCGTGATCGCCCCCGCCTATGCGCGGCTGCAGCGATATGATGAGGCGGCGAAAGCCTATACGCGTGCCATTGCCCTGCGGGGAGAGACCACCGGGTTGCTGGCTGGCTTCGTCGAAGTGAGCCGTTTGGCCAACGAGGGCCGCTTCACGCTTGAAGCGCGAAGGGCACTCGAGCGCATGGTTGAGCTCGAACCCAGCCGCCCTGAATTTCGCGTTTGGTTAGCGATGGCGCGGCATGAGACAGGCGAACTGGAAGCCGCCGAAGCCGATTACATCGCCTTGCTCGCCAGCGCTCCGCCATCATCCGCGTGGCGACCCTTGGTCGACCAACGCCTGGCTGCCGTTCGCGCGCTGCGCCAGGGCGAAGCCATGGTTCAGCGGCTGTCCGAACGCCTGCGCGCCAACGGCGGTGATATCGCTAGCTGGCAGCAGCTTATCCGCGCCTACACGGTTCTTGGACGCAAGGCCGAGGCTGTTTCTGCCCTTGACGAAGCGCGTCTCCGCTTCAAGTCAGAACCACAGTCCCTGACCGCGTTGGGCGATTATGCCCGCAGTCTTGGACTGGGCTCATGAACCACGAGCCTCGCCCATGACTCGCAGGCAACGTCGGGCTTTCCTTATTGCTTCGGCTGTCGGGATCATTGGCTTGGCCACTTCGCTTGTGCTCGTGGCGCTGAACGACAAGGTGTCTTACTTCAAGACGCCGAGCGAATTGGTCGGCGCCGTCTTGAGCGCCGAACAGCGAATTCGCGTGGGGGGGCTCGTTGTCGAGGGCAGTGTCAAGCGCGGCAATGGACCAGTCGTGGAGTTTGATCTGACGGATACCGCCGGCACGGTGACAGTGGCTTACCGTGGCATCCTTCCGGATTTGTTTCGGGAGGGTCAAGGCATTATTGCAGAAGGCCGGATGGTGGATGGGCGCTTTCGAGCTGATAGCGTGCTGGCCAAGCACGATGCCACGTATATGCCGCCAGAGGTTGCCAAAGCGCTGAAAGACAAAGGCGTGGCGCTTGGCCGTGGTGCCGAGCATCCAGGTGGTGCTGCGACGCCCGCGGCCGGCATATCGAAGTGATAGGGTGTTGCCCATGATCGTCGAGTTGGGACATTTCGCACTGGTTCTCGGGTTAGCCGTTGCGGTTTTGCAAACGATCCTTCCTGCCTGGGGGGCGAGGGTCGGAAGTGTGCAGCTCATGGGTACAGGTCGGCCCGCCGCGCTTCTGCAATGCGCCTTGCTGGCGTCCGCATTCCTGGCCCTCATGCATGCCTACGTCACCAGCGATTTCTCGGTGGCCAATGTCCACGCCAATTCTCACGCGAGTAAGCCGCTGCTCTATCGCGTGTCGGGCGTTTGGGGCAACCATGAGGGCTCGATGCTCCTCTGGGTGCTTATCCTTGCAACTTTCGGCGCCGCGGTAGCTCTCTATGGGCGCAACCTGCCAGCCGTGCTCAAAGCCAACGTACTTTCGGTCCAAGGCTCAATCGCCAGCGCCTTCTTGTTGTTCATTCTCGCCACGTCAAACCCGTTTCTGCGGCTCGATCCCGCCCCACTCGAGGGCCGTGGTCTAAACCCGATCCTGCAGGATGTCGCGCTCTCCTTTCACCCCCCACTCCTTTATGCAGGCTACGTCGGTTTCTCGATGGCATTTTCGTTTGCGGTCGCGGCTTTGATCGAAGGCCGGACCGATGCCGCTTGGGCGCGCTGGGTCCGGCCTTGGACGCTCGCGTCTTGGATGTGCCTGACGCTCGGCGTGGCGACCGGATCATGGTGGGCTTACTACGAGCTGGGCTGGGGCGGATGGTGGTTCTGGGATCCCGTTGAAAATGCGTCCTTCATGCCTTGGCTGGCAGGCACGGCCCTGCTGCATTCAGCCCTCGTCATGGAGAAACGCGAGGCGCTCAAGGTCTGGACGATCCTGCTTGCGATTTTGACGTTCTCACTTTCGTTGATGGGCACCTTTCTGGTGCGGTCCGGGGTGCTGTCGTCAGTGCATGCCTTTGCCGTGGATCCTCAGCGGGGGATCTTCATCCTGGCGATCATGGTGTTCTTTATCGGTGGAGCGTTGACATTGTTTTCGCTGCGCGCCAACCGCCTGAAGCAGGGAGGAATTTTCGCGCCGATCTCGCGAGAGGGGAGTCTCGTCCTCAACAATATTCTGCTGGCGACGGCCACCGGCACGGTGCTCATTGGCACGCTCTACCCCTTGGCCCTCGAAGCTGTGACCGGAGCCAAGATTTCGGTTGGCGCACCTTACTTCAACATGACTTTTGCACCGCTCATGTTGCCACTTTTGCTGACCCTCCCCGTGGGGCCTTTTTTCGCCTGGAAGCGGGCCGATATCCATGCCGTTCTTCAGCGGTTGATCTTTGCTTCGGCCGTCGCGGGCGTGGCGGTTCTGATGACCTTTGCATTCTTCGTCCGCGGGCCATGGCTGGCCCCCGTCGGCGTTGGGCTTGCAGCCTGGGTACTCGCAGGCGCACTTTCCGAACTCGCGTTTCGCATCAAGCTTGGTTCAGCTCCACTCGGCGAAGTCTGGCGGCGGTTGGCCGCCTTGCCGCGCTCGGCGTTGGGTACGACGTTGGCGCACGTTGGCGTGGGCTTGACGGTTCTGGGTATCGTTGCAACGACGGCTTGGCAGTCGGAAACTGTAGTGGCGCTGCGCGCTGGGGAGCACGCTGAGATCGGCGGCTACCGCGTCGTGTTCGAGGGCACTGCGGTCGAACAAGGCCCTAACTACAAAGAACTCATTGCGACACTGTCCATCACGCGCGGCGCCACCAAGGTTGCCGAGCTGCGTCCAGGCAAACGCACCTACAATCAACCCGTGCAAACCACGACGGAGGCGGGCATCTTGGCGACCTGGCGCGGCGATCTCTATACCGTCCTGGGTGATGAACAGCAGGGGAGCGCCTTCACGTTCCGTCTCTACTTCAACCCGTTGGTGCGGCTGATCTGGCTCGGGGCCCTTGTGATGGTTCTCGGTGGACTCTTCTCGCTGTCCGACCGCCGGTTGCGGGTCGGTGCTCCGGTCCGCTCTCGCCGCCGAATGCCTCAGGCCGCGGAATAGCCCCCCAGTGCCGCTGGATCACCCCGCCATCTCACATTCTCCTCGGCAACCTGCCGGGTGCCGCCGCCGATTGCAGAAGTTCATTCTGATCCTGCTCTCCACCCTGGTCCTTGCCATCTCCGCCGCCAACGTTTGGGCTGTGGAGCCCGATGAGATCCTGGCCGATCCGGCCCTTGAGGCCCGCGCACGATCCCTGTCGTTGGAATTGAGATGCCTCGTGTGTCAGAACCAGTCGATCGATGATTCGGCGGCGCCTCTGGCACGGGACCTGCGCCTTCTCGTCCGGGAGCGGCTGAGGGCGGGTGAAAGCGACGCCCAGGTGCGGGATTATGTCGTGGCTCGTTACGGTGAATTTGTGCTGCTCCGACCTTCCCTCACGTCGAGAACCGTGTTGCTCTGGCTGGCACCCTTGCTGCTCCTGCTAGGCGCACTGACGTTCGTAGCGCGGCAGCTCAGTCGCAATCGGTCCCGTGCTTCGGCCCCTTCCGCGCATCCGCTAACGCCCGCCGAGGAAGCTCGGTTGAGACGAATCCTGGATCGGCAGCCCTGAGCAGCAAGAGCGCGCCCATCGACCTCCTGCTGCTGCCTTAAACACCCAAGCCTCCCAAGCCGTTATTACCAAACCTTAATGCCATCGAAAGGTCTCCGTAAGGGCCTCTCGCTTATATCGGACAGACGCTTATAGTGCGCCGTCCTGATTTTGAGGTCAGCCAGATGTCATCCGTCCGTAATACGTCCCGTGAGTCGCTGCGCCAGGCTTCCAGGCGCTTTGCGCGTCCTGCATTGGGAGTTGTGACCGCGGGTCTCCTGGGCCTCGCCGCAATTTCCGCTCTGCCCGTGTCGGCGCAACGCGGCGAGGCGCCTGCCGTTCAAACACCATTTGGCCGCGCGCCGTTGTCCTTTGCTGACATCGTCGAACGCGTCAAACCCGCTGTCGTAAGCGTCACGGTTACCGGGGGTGCGCCCCGCATTGCCAGTAACGGAAAAGGGGGCGGCGGCGGTTTGCCGGATCTCCCCAACGACCACCCGCTCAACGAGCTCTTTAAAAATCTTCCTAAGGAATTTCGAAATCAGCCGACCCCTCGTCCGGGTCTCGCGCAAGGATCTGGATTCGTCATCTCAGCCGATGGTTTCGTGGTCACCAACAATCACGTCATCGACGGGGCTGGAAAAATCCAGGTCAGCTTCGATGAAAACAATAAGCACGAAGCTGAGCTGATCGGGAAAGACGCGCGCACTGACTTGGCACTTCTCAAAATCAAATCATCCGCTTCCTTCCCATTCGTAAAATTTGCGGAAAAACCGACACGCGTCGGCGATTGGGTTCTGGCAGTCGGCAATCCGTTCGGGCTTGGTGGCACGGTCACCGCCGGTATCGTCTCG
>JBKJYG010000096.1:0-4932 GCA_046715905.1 Hyphomicrobiaceae bacterium
CGCCGGTCAGCACCTTGCCCGAGGACGGCACGACGGTGTTGTAGGCTCGGCCAAGCCGTGTGATCGAATCGAGCAGGATGATGACGTCTCGCTTATGCTCAACCAGCCGTTTGGCCTTTTCGATCACCATCTCGGACACTTGGACATGCCGCGTCGGATGCTCGTCGAAGGTTGAGGATATCACCTCGCCCTTGACCGAGCGTTGCATGTCGGTGACCTCCTCCGGCCGCTCGTCGATCAGCAGCACGATGAGGAAGCACTCGGGGTGGTTGGCCGCGATCGAGTGCGCGATGTTCTGCAAGAGGACCGTTTTGCCCGTACGCGGCGGCGCCACAATGAGCGCCCGCTGACCTTTGCCCAGCGGGACCACAATGTCGATCACGCGGGGCGACAGGTCTTTAAGGGTCGGGTCCTCGACCTCCATCTTCAACCACTTGGTCGGATACAGCGGCGTCAGGTTGTCGAAATGCACCTTATGCTTGGACGTCTCGGGATCTTCGAAATTGATCTTGTTGACCTTGAGCAGCGCGAAGTACCGCTCGCCGTCCTTGGGGCTGCGGATCTGGCCTTCGACCGTATCGCCGGTGCGCAGGGCGAAACGCCGGATCTGGGCTGGCGCGACGTAGATGTCGTCGGGTCCGGGAAGGTAATTGGCGTCGGGCGAGCGCAGGAAGCCAAAGCCGTCCAGCAACACCTCCACAACGCCCGTACCCAGAATCTCTATCTCTTTTGAGGCGAGCTGCTTCAGCGTCGCGAACATGAGCTCCTGCTTACGCATGGTGCTTGCGTTCTCGACGCCGGCTTCCTCCGCGAAGCTCAACAACTCCGTCGGCGACTTCGCCTTCAGATCCTGGAGCTTCATCTCCTTAATCATATCTTGCATGTGAAACTCTCTTTGACCGATCGGCTCCGGACGGCGGGCGCGCAGGGGGAGGCCGAATGTCGAAATGCAAAGGTGGGGATTGCCCTAGCGGGCTCTAATCAACCGGTGGTTTTGCCGACCGGCAAAGTCTTCGGCCGGCAGGGCGCCGGACACGACTTTGATTCGTTGCTTTGAACAGTACATCGAAGGCCAGCTCGAAGTAAAGGCACTTCGCTCAGAACGGTTTGAGGATGACGAGGAAAACGATCGCAATCATCAACACCGTAGGAACCTCGTTGATGATGCGAAAAAACCGCGGACCATGCGGCGGCGGGCCATTGTCAGCGAAACGTTTTCTCCACACCCCGAGCTGATGATGAAACCACGTCAGCCCGATCACACAGACGATCTTCGCCCAGAGCCACTTTTGCGAGCCGTAGCCCCACCGCCAGATCAGAACCGGTCCGGTCACCCAAACGACGGCCATGGCCGGCGTCATGATTGCGCGCAGCAAGCGGCGCTCCATGACTTCGAAGGTTGCGGCTTGCGGCGATCCCGGCCCGGCCTCGCTGTGATAAACGAACAGGCGCGGCAGGTAGAGGAGCCCCGCCATCCAGGAGATCACGGCAACGACGTGCAGAGCCTTGATCGATAGGTCAATCACGAACCACCCCTGGCCCGAACGCGCTCGACCAGGCGCCCCACGTTCTCAGGCGGGGTTTGCGGCACAATCCCGTGGCCCAAATTGAATACGAACCTTTGCCCGGCCATCGCCTCGAGGATGTCATCGATACGGGCATCCATGACTTCGCCGCCGGCCACCAGCAAGAGCGGATCGAGATTGCCCTGAATGACGGTCGCTTCCGTTGCGGACAAATTTCGCATCATCGTGAGGGGCATGGCGGTGTCGCATCCCACACCATCGACACGAGTTTGCTGGATGTATCTGAGCGTCGAACCATGGGCGCCTTTGGGAAATCCGATCAACGGAAGGCTGGGGAAGCGAACTTTGAGCGCCGCCACGATGGCAGCCGTCGGTCGGATCACCCAGGCGTCAAACTCATCCTCAGCTAAACTTCCCGCCCACGTGTCGAAAATCTGCAGGGCGTCCGCTCCCGCCTCCACTTGGCGCGACAGATAATCGATCGAGGCTTCGACCAGCATTGCGATGAGCTGCTGGAAGCCTGCCGGATCCCGATAGGCCCACAACCGCGCCGCCATCTGGTCCTTGGAACCGCGGCCTTCAACCATGTACGTGGCCACGGTCCAAGGCCCCCCGCAAAAGCCTATCAGCGCTGTTTCGTGCGGCAAGTCAGCCCTGACCCGCTGCACGGTCCCGGCAACGCTATCGAACTTGGATCGAGTCGCCGAGGGGCGCAAGACCGCCAATTCAGCCAAGGTTCGGATCGGGTCAAGAACAGGGCCCTCGCCTTCCAGGAAGCGCACGGTTTGGCCGAGAGCGTCCGGGACGACCAGAATATCGGAGAACAAGATCGCCGCATCAAAACCAAAACGCCGAATCGGCTGCAACGTGACCTCCGCCGCCAACTTCGGGTTGTAACACAGATCGAGAAAACCGCCGGCCTGGTTCCGCACCTGGCGATACTCGGGCAGGTAGCGCCCCGCTTGCCGCATCAGCCAGATCGGAGGAGGTGAGGCGGGGCCTCCGCGAAAAGGCGCCAGGAAGCGGCGAGCATTCTCGGCCGGCGAAATCGATGTCATTCGTCCCTTCACTTTCAAATGTCAGGTTTTAAGGTTTTTACTCTTCTTATTAGCCGGGGGATTGCGGGAATATGACCGTTGTCACCAGCTTTTGAGGGTACTGCAATGATCCGGCCGGATCGGGAAATCAACATCTAGCGCGCTCCAAGAGTTTGCGGCCTAGGCGAGATTAGATCATGTTATTCAATCGGTTGTCGGTTGAAAGGGGGTCGGCCCAACTTTGTGACATGTTGACAAGCTGGGCTGTGGCCGTGACATGGTTCGGAGAAGCCAAGGCCAACGACGGAAACGTTCCGGAGCAGTCGTTTCAGGCTGAACCGGGGAGAGGGATGTGGACAAGGCGTGACTTCGCCTTGCTGATCCAAGATCGTCGCGTGAGGCTGGGGACAAGGCTGGATCTTTTCAACAGATGGCCAACGTGCTGCCGAGCTATTTTCATCTGCATCTCGTTTCTGATGCAACCGGTGAAACGCTGACGATCATTGCCAAGGCTGCGGCCGTGCAATACGCGCAGGTGCGCCCCATCGAGCATGTGCATCCCCTGGTGCGGACGCAGCGACAACTCGATCGAGTTCTGCAGGAGATCGCATCCGCGCCTGGGATCGTTCTCTATACCATCGTGAACAAGGATCTGACCGGAGAGCTCGAACGCCGTTGCCGCGATTTGAAGGTGCCATGCATGCATGTGCTCGAGCCCATCATGAAGGTGTTTGAGGCCTATCTCGGCGCGCCGCAAACGCCGATTGTGGCTGGACAGCATGTGCTCGATGCGGAGTATTTTCAGCGCATTGATGCCCTGAATTTCACTATGGCCCATGACGATGGTCAACTGCCGCAGGATCTCAACACCGCCGATATCATCATCCTGGGCATTTCGCGCACGTCGAAAACGCCGACCAGCATCTATCTGGCCCAGCGCGGCTTCAAGGTGGCCAACGTGCCCCTCGTGCCGGGTGTCAATCCCCCGGTCGCCCTCCTCGAGCCGCACGACGCGTTTGTGGTAGGATTGGTCGCCAGCGCCGACCGCATTGCGGAGGTCCGGCGTCAGCGGGTGCAGGTTCTCGCGGATCGCAATCTCGACGACTATGTCGACCGCAACCGGATCGCGCATGAAATTGCCCAATCGCGCCGTTTGTTCGCACGCCAGGGCTGGCCAGTGATCGACGTCACGCGCCGTTCGGTCGAGGAAACGGCTGCGACCATCGTCAAGCTGCTCCAAGACAAGCAGGCCGAAATTCAAAGTGAGCGGGACGATGAGGACGGTTGAACGGGCGACCCGGCGGCGTATCATCTTGGCGTCGGCCAGTCGTAGCCGTCGCGACTTGTTGAAGGCTGCCGGGGTCATGTTCGACGTGGAGCCATCCGGCGTTGACGAGGGTCTTATCCGGCAGACGCTCGTTGCCGATGATAATAATATGGAGCCCTCAGATGTCGCGGATGTGCTAGCGCGGGCCAAGGCGGAGGCCGTCAGTCAGCGGTTTCCGGACGCTTTGGTAATTGGGTCCGATCAGGTCCTGGCCGTCGCCGACCAACTCTACGAGAAACCTATCGACGTTGAGCAGGTAAGGCAGCATTTGCTTGCCTTCCGCGGGCGCACACATGAACTCCATTCCTCGGTGGTCATTGCCGAAGACGGTGAGACGAGTTGGGCCCACAGTGATGCGGCCGTCATGACGGTGCGGCAGTTCTCGATGCCGTTCCTTGAAGCCTATCTCGAGCGAGAGGGGCGCGACGTGTTGGGAAGCGTGGGCGCCTACCACTTGGAGGCGTTCGGAGCCCAGTTGTTCGAACGTGTCGAGGGTGATTACTTCACCGTGCTTGGGCTGCCGCTGCTGCCCTTGCTGGACGAGCTGCGTCGGCGGCGGGTACTGCTAGATTGATCGGCGTCGGGGTGCGCGGTGCAGGGCAGGGCAGGGCAAAAGTCCATGTTCATCATCGGCCTGACCGGATCAATCGGCATGGGCAAGACCTCGGCCGCGGTGTGCTTCCAAACTCTGGGCGTGGCTGTCTGCGATGCCGACGCCGAGGTGCACAAACTCTACCGAGGCGAAGCGGTGTCGCCGATCGAGGCGGCCTTTCCGGGCACCACCGGCCCCAATGGCGTCGATAGAGCCCGGCTCAGTGCGGCGTTGATCGCCGATCCGGCAGGTTTCAAGCGACTGGAAATGATCGTGCACCCGATGGTGCAAAAGGCCGAGCGTCGGTTCCTCGAGGTTCAGGCAGCGCTTGGGGCGGGGATCGTCGTTCTGGAGGTTCCGCTGCTCCTGGAAGGTCCGACCGCTGGTCGGGTCGACGCCATCGTCGTGGTCAGCGCGCCGGCCCCGGTTCAACGGCGCCGTGTGCTAAAA
>JBKJYG010000097.1:0-5315 GCA_046715905.1 Hyphomicrobiaceae bacterium
CCCCGCCTTGTCAGTCACCATGCGCGCCAGGTCGAGCGCCAGCGCCCGCGCGCCCTTCAGCCGAGCTCGCGGTGTCGCCCAATCGCCTTTGAAGATGAGCTTCATATCCGGCTGCACCCTGACCATCCCCTTCGATGCGGAGAGAAAGCGGACCAGCGCATCCGGATTTTTGAACTTTCCCTTACGGAATACAATCGAGGCGCCTTTCGGCCCCGCATCCAGTTGGGCAATCCCGGCCTGCCGGCAGAGGGCCTTGATCTCGACCACATCGAGCAGGTGCTCGACTTCGTCGGGCAACGGGCCGAACCTGTCGACCAGTTCAGCGGCAAAGCCGTCGATGTCCTCGCGTTGCGCCAACATGGATAAGCGGCGGTAGAGGCCGAGGCGAACCTGAAGATCGGCGACATAGGTTTCAGGCAGCAACACCGCCGTGCCGAGCTGGATCTGCGGGCTCCACTGGTCGTCGGATTCGCCTAGATCCCCGCCCTTGAGCTGCGCAATCGTCTCCTCGAGCATCGACTGGTAGAGTTCGAACCCTACTTCGCGGATGTGGCCCGACTGCTCGTCGCCGAGCAGATTGCCGGCTCCTCGAATATCCAGATCGTGCGAGGCCAGTGAAAACCCAGCCCCCAGCGTATCCAGCGACTGCAGAACCTTGAGGCGCTTTTCGGCGCCCTCGGTCAGCTTTTGGGCGACGGGCGTCGTGAGGTAGGCGTAAGCTCGGGTCTTGGAGCGTCCAACCCGGCCGCGCAACTGATAGAGCTGGGACAGGCCAAACATATCCGCCCGGTGCACGATCAGCGTATTTGCTTGGGGAATGTCGAGCCCGGACTCAACGATCGCCGTCGAGAGCAGAACGTCGTACTGCCCATCGTAGAAGCCCGTCATGATGTCTTCGAGCTCGGTTGGCGGCAACTGGCCGTGAGCGCGCGCCACGCGCAGCTCAGGCGTATGTTCGGCGAGAAATTTGGCCGCGTCCTCGAGATCGACAATGCGGGGTACAACGAAGAACGTCTGCCCGCCGCGGTGACGTTCGCGACGGAGCGCCTCGCGGAGAATGACCGGGTCGACGGGTGAAATGTACGTGCGTACCGCCAGTCGGTCGACGGGAGGCGTGGTGATCAGGGAGAGTTCGCGCACGCCCGACAGCGCCAGTTGCAGCGTGCGGGGGATGGGAGTGGCGGTGAGCGTCAGCACATGCACGTCTGCCTTGAGTTGCTTCAGCCGCTCCTTGTGACCGACGCCGAAGTGCTGTTCTTCATCGACGATGAGCAATCCGAGCCTCGCAAATTGGATCGACTTGCCGAGCAGCGCGTGGGTTCCGACCACGATATCGATGGTGCCGTCCTTGAGCCCCGCCTTGACCTCGGTCTGCTCCTTCGTGGGGACCAGCCGCGAAACCCGGCCGATGCGCAGCGGCAAGCCCTTGAAGCGTTCGGCAAAGGTTTTGTAATGCTGTCGAGCCAGCAGGGTCGTCGGAACGACCAAGGCGACTTGCAGCCCCGAGATCGCAGTCACGAACGCGGCCCGCAGCGCGACTTCCGTTTTGCCGAAGCCGACGTCGCCGCAAATCAGCCGATCCATGGGCCGGCCGGCCGCCAAGTCCTCGATCACCGCCTGGATGCTGGCGGCCTGGTCCTCGGTCTCGTCATAGGGAAAGCGGGCGACAAACTCCTCCCATGCCCCCGGGGGCGGCACCAGTGCGGGGGCTTCCCGCAGTTGCCGCAGCGCGGCGATGCGGATCAGTTCGCCCGCGATCTCGCGCAGGCGCTTCTTCAGCCGGGCCTTGCGGGTCTGCCAACCGACGCCGCCCAGCCGGTCGAGATCGGCATTTGTGTCATCCGAGCCGTAGCGGGAGAGCAGCTCGATATTTTCGACCGGCAGGTAAAGCTTGTCGCCGTTGGCGTAGGCGAGCTCCAGACAGTCGTGCGGCGCGCCCAGGGCCGTAATGGTCCGCAGGCCGACGAAGCGGCCGATGCCGTGGTCCGCATGCACGACGAGGTCCGAAACCGACAGACTGGTCGCCTCCGTGATCACATCGACGGCGCGCTTGGCGCGGCCCCGTGGCCGCACCAGACGATCCCCGAGGATGTCCTGCTCGCCGATGAGCGCAAAGTCCGGGGTCTCGAAGCCATGTTCCAGGCCAAGCACCGCAAGCATGGTTTGAGTTGCGGGAGCCGTCAGGGCGTCATCAAAGCTCTCGATACGGCGCGGGTTTTCCACGCCGTGCTCGGCCAGTAGGGTTGCGAGGCGCTCGCGGGCTCCAGGCGTCCAGGCCGCGATGATGACCCGGCGCCCCTCGCCCTGCAGCCGCTCGATGTGCGACGCCACGGTCTGGAAGACATTCTGGTCTTCGCTGCTGCGTTCCGCGGCAAACGTTCGCCCCGTGCGGCCACGGAAGGCGCGCAGCTTGGCGCCTGCCTGGTCGGCAACATCAAACGGCGTCAGGCGGCTGACCCGACGACGGGCCAGCAGCCGTTGCCATTCAGCCTCGGCAAAGAACAGCCGCTCGGGTGGCAGGGGCTTATAGGGCGGCGCTCCAAAAGTCGCTGTTTCCAGGGCATCGACGCGCGCCTCGAAGTGATCATTGATCTGCACGAAGCGCTCGCGGATCGCCTCATCGACCAGGTGATCGAACGAGATCGGCGCGTCGCCGGCGTAGTCGAGCAGAGTTTCCATGTGATCGTGAAACAGCGGCAGCCAGTGCTCCGTGCCGGCAAAACGCTGGCCGGAGCTGATCGTTTCGTACAGCGCATCGCCGTTTTTAACCGGTCCAAATGCCGCAACGTAGGCTTGGCGGAACCGGCTGATGGCGCTGTCTCCAAACGCCACTTCGCTCATCGGCATCAGAGTGAGCTTCTGCACGAGCTTGGCGGTGCGCTGGGTTTCCGGGTCGAAGCTCTTTATCGTTTCAAGGGTGTCGTCGAAGAAGTCCAGCCGCACGGGCGATTGCCGACCTGGCGGGAAGAGGTCGATCAGGCTGCCGCGCACCGCGAACTCGCCATGCTCCATGACGGTGCCGGTGCGCTGAAACCCGGCTTGCATCAAGCGGTCGATCAGGCCCTGGCGATCGATCCGCTGGCCGGGTGCGATCTGCTTCAACGACCGCTTCAGGAAGTCACGCGGCGGGACGCGCTGCAGCACCGCACTGACCGTGGTCAGGATGACCGTCGCCTCGCGCCTTTGCCCGGCCGCCAACAGCGCCAGCCCCATGATGCGGCGGGCGATGATTTCGGGGTTGGGACCGATGCGGTCGTAGGGCACGGTGTCCCACGCCGGGATCGAAATGACGCGAACCTTGGGCTGGAAAAACGCCAGCGCCGTTTCGAGCTGATCGAGCCGCCGGTCGTCACGGGCAACGTGCAGAATGGCCGAAGGCTGCCCTCGAAGGGCCGAGGTCTCGGCTGCAAGCTGGCCCAGCACGAAGCCATCGAAACAGTCGGGGCCACCGGTCAGGGTCTCTTCGTATACCCACGCCTCACGATGGGGCGCGGCCGTTTTGGCGGGAACGAAGAGCGTCGAGCTTTTGGCCACGGGCGGCAGACCTATCGCGTTGGAGATCCAAGCCGGTGAAAGGCGCGGATCTGGGTGATGAATGTCTCGAACTCTTCCGACAGGCCGCTGTGCCCTCGCCCCGTGATCGCCCGATCGGGCCCCTGCATGATCCAGTCCTGCAGATCGGGGTCCGGCAGCTCCAGAAAACGCTCGAAGGCTTCTAGCTTCGCGTGGTCAAAGCCCCCCGCTTGCGCTTCGGCGAACCGGCCCAGCAGCCAGTCCATCTCCTTCGTGCCGCGATGCGTGGCGCGATAGGCCGCGCGCCTCCGGCGAACGTCAAGATCGCCCGTCATGAGCTATCCCATCAGAAGAACAAGGTGGAGCCGGAGGTGCTTGCCCCTGACCTCCGTGATATAGCGCCTATGGCGTGCGTGGAAAAGGCCCGCTGCAGCAAACGCCCCGCGCTCCCGCGGACGTTGATCAACCGGACAAAGGCCCACGACGCCGATGCGGCCCGAGCGCTTCAATCCCCTTTTTGCTTCCGCGCAATCGCTCTCGGGGATCGGGCCCCGGCTGATCGTGCTGCTTAAGAAGGCGCTGAAGCTTCCGCCCAGCATCACCGAGCCTCGCGTGGTCGACCTCCTCTGGCATCTGCCGACCGGAGTGATCGATCGGCGCGCCGAGCCGACGATCGCGGGTGCCATGCCCGGCACGATCGCGACGTTGGCCGTGCGGGTGCTGAAGCACCGTCCGCCGCCGCGAGGCAATGCGAAGGCGCCCTACAAAGTCGCCTGCGAGGATGATAGCGGGCGGCTTGACCTAATTTTTTTCCGGGCCGAGCGTCTGTTCGTCGAACGCCAGCTGCCGGTGGGTGAAATCCGATACGTCAGCGGCCGCGTGGAGCGCTACGGCGAGACGCTGCAGATGGCACACCCCGACTACATTGTCGAACCCGAACGACGTCATGAACTGCCGCTGCTCGAGCCCGTTTATCCACTCACGGCGGGGCTCTCTGGAAAACTTCTGAGCAAGGCCACGCGGCAAGGTGTCGAGCGGCTCCCCGAGCTTCCCGAGTGGCAAGATCCGGCCTGGCTTCGCAGCCGGGGCTGGCCTTCCATCGGCGCGGCCCTGCGGCACCTCCATCAACCAACCGACGCCGCTGACGTTTCGGCGGGCGGCCCGGCATGGCAGCGCCTTGCCTTCGATGAGCTGCTGGCCGGCCAACTGGCCCTGGCCCTGGTACGCGATAATCTGCGGCAGCGGCCTGGCCGCAGCACGGTTGGCAATGGCCGCCTGCGTGAGCGCATCACCAGCGTCTTGCCCTTCGCGTTGACCCGCTCCCAGGTGCAAGCCCTTGAAGAAATCGCGGCCGACATGGGGGCGCCGACGCGCATGCTGCGCTTGCTTCAGGGTGACGTGGGGTCCGGCAAGACGATCGTTGCCCTGTTGGCGATCGCCGCGGCGCTCGAGGCGGGCGGCCAGGCGGCCTTGATGGCACCAACCGAGGTTCTGGCGCGCCAGCACGCCGATACCATCGCGCCTCTGGCCGAGGCGGCCGGATTGCGCATCGGTCTCCTCACCGGCCGCGAGAAGGGAAAAACCCGCGCATTGCTGCTTGACCGTATCGCGCGAGGCAACATCGATCTGTTGATTGGAACGCATGCTCTGTTCCAGGATGAAGTGGCCTTTGCCGATCTGGCTTTTGTCGTCATCGACGAGCAACACCGGTTCGGCGTCCACCAGCGCCTAGCGCTGCAGGCCAAGGGTGGCGAGCACGGCGTCAACGTCCTGGTCATGACGGCGACGCCGATCCCGCGCAC
>JBKJYG010000098.1:0-5838 GCA_046715905.1 Hyphomicrobiaceae bacterium
GCCAGCAGCGCCTCGGTGTAGGGGTGCTGGGGCCGCGTGAACAACTCGGCCCGGGTCGCCAGCTCGACGATCCGGCCGAGGTACATGACCGCCACCCGATGGCTGATGTGGCGAACCACGGCGAGGTCGTGGCTGATGAAAAGGTAGCTGAGCCCGAGCTCATCCTGCAGGTCGATCAGCAGATTGAGCACCTGCGCCTGCACCGAGACATCGAGTGCCGACACCGGCTCATCGGCGACGATCACCTCCGGGTTGACGGCGATCGCCTTGGCAATGCCGAGCCGCTGGCGCTGGCCGCCGGAGAACTCGTGCACGTAGCGTCCGGCACTCTCGGCCCGCAGACCGACGCGCGCCAGCAGATCAGCGACACGCGCCTTCTGCTCGGCCCCTGTCGCCACACCAAAGTTGGCCAGCGGCTCGCCCACGATTTCCCCCGCCGTCAGCCGCGGGTTGAGCGACGAGTAGGGGTCCTGGAACACGGTCTGGATGTGGCGCCGGTGCGGCCACATTGCCCGCGCGCCGAACCCCGTGACGTCGATGCCGCCGATCCGGATCTCGCCCGACGTCGGCTCGATCAGCTTCATCACCGTCTTGGCGATGGTGGACTTGCCACATCCCGATTCACCCACGAGGCCCAGCGTCTCACCACGGGCAATGGCGAAACTAACGCCGTCGACCGCCCGCACGACACCGGTGAGGCGCTGCAGCAGGCCGCTGGTAATCGGGAAATGCTTGACCAGATCGCGCACGTCCAGAGGCGGCGCGGTGATCGGCGATGGGGTCGCGGGCGAGGGGGTGAGAGGGATCGGATCAGCGCTCCCCGGTTCCGGTCCCGGTCCCGTCATGCGCCCACCTCGATAGCCCGCTGCCATTCATGACAGGCCACCCGATGATCATGCCCGATATCGATGAATGCAGGCCGCTCGATCCGGCAACGATCGGTGGCCAGCGCACACCGCGGCGCGAACGCACAGCCGGGAATGTCCCGCGTCAAGGGCGGCACCAGGCCTTTGATTTCCTCGAGCTTCATCCGCCGGCCGGTTGCCTCGCTCGCGGCCTCGACACGCGGGATGGCCCGCATGAGACCCCGCGTGTAGGGATGCAGAGGGCGGCGAAACAGCTCCTCGACGGTCGCCGCCTCGGCCATACGGCCGGCGTACATGACGATCACCCGGTCGCACGTCTCCGCGATTACGCCGAGGTCGTGCGTGATCAGGAGAACGGCGGTGCCGAGCTTCTGCTTCAGATCGCGCAGCAGCTCGAGAATTTGCGCCTGGATCGTCACGTCGAGGGCCGTCGTCGGCTCGTCGGCGATCAGCACCTTCGGATTGCAGGCGAGCGCGATGGCGATCATGACGCGCTGGCGCATGCCGCCCGAGAGCTGGTGGGGGTACTCGTCGAGCCGGCGGCGGGCGTCGCCGATGTGCACCAGCTCAAGCATCTCGAAGGCACGCTCGCGCGCGTCGCGGTTGGAAAGCCGCAGGTGGCGCACGGCGTTCTCGGCGATCTGCGTGCCGATCGTGAGCACGGGATTGAGGCTCGTCATCGGCTCCTGGAAGATCATGGAGATGTGATGGCCGCGAATGGCGCGAAGGTCTGCTTCGGGGAGCCCCGTCAGCTCGCGGCCCTCGAACATCACTGAGCCACGCACGATGCGGGCCGCACGAGGATCGATGAGACGCAGGATTGAGAGTGCCGTGACGGACTTGCCGCAACCTGATTCTCCAACGATGCCCAAAGTACCACCGGCTTCGAGATCGAACGAGACGCCATCGACGGCCCTCACCACGCCATCGCTGGTGAAGAAATGCGTGGCCAGGTCGCGGACCTTAAGCAGGCTCACATCCGCCTCGCGAGCCGGGGGTCCAAACGGTCGCGCAAGCCGTCGCCCAGCATATTCACGGCGAGCACCGTGAGCGCCAGGAACGCGCCCGGAATGAGGATCGCCCAGGGCGCGATCTGGAAGAAGTCGCGGCTTTGGGCGATGATGTTGCCCCAGCTCGGGATTTCGGGCGGCACGCCGGCCCCGAGGAAGGACAGTCCCGCTTCGATCAGCATGGCCGACGCGCACACGTAGGTAGCCTGCACGATGAGCGGCGCCAGGGTGTTGGGAAGGATGTGGCGGACGAGGAGCTTGGTCGTGCGCGTGCCCCCCGCGATCGCGCTCTCGATGTAGGGCTGCGCCTTGATCGCCAGCACCACGGCACGCACGACGCGCACGATCCGGGGCACCTCGGGGATGATGATCGCGACGATGACAATCCCGAGCCCGGGCCGGGACAGCGTGATGAGCGCGATGGCGAGTAGGATCGAGGGGATCGCCATCAGCCCGTCCATGACCCGCATCAGGATGCTGTCGGCCAACTTGAAGTAGCCGCACAGGAGACCCAGGGCCAATCCGATGACGCTGGAAATCAACGCCACCGACAGGCCAACCACCAAGGACACCCGAGCTCCGTAAAGGGTTCGGGCGAGCACGTCCCGGCCGTAGCGGTCGGTGCCGAACCAGAATTTTTCCGACGGCGGCCGCAAGCGGTTGGCCGGCGTC
Source organism: Hyphomicrobiaceae bacterium (assembly GCA_046715905.1). GTDB lineage: Bacteria > Pseudomonadota > Alphaproteobacteria > Rhizobiales > Hyphomicrobiaceae. Next base: position 2,549 of record JBKJYG010000098.1, read on the forward strand.
TGCTTGAAGGGATCGGCCGCGATCCAGGGCGCCAGAATGGCCAGCGCGACCAGGGCCAGCAACAGCACGCCGCCGATGACGATCGTGGGATTGCGCCGCGTGAAGCGAAGGAGCTGCTGCAGCACGCTCCGGCGGGCTACGGCGGGGGCGTTATCGACTGTCGCGGTGAGGGCCACGGGGCTTAGTACCGGATGCGAGGGTCGAGAAACACGTAGGAAATGTCGATCAGTAGATTGACCAGGACTTTGACGCCGGCAAACACGATGATCAATCCCTGCACGATCGGATAATCGCGCTTGAGTACGGCATCGACGGTGAGGCGACCGAGCCCCGGAATGTTGAACACGGTCTCGGTGATCACGACGCCCGAGATCAGCAGCGCGACGCCGATGCCAATCACGGTGACGATCGGCACCGAGGCATTCTTGAGGGCGTGCACGAGCAGCACGCGATGGGTCAACAGGCCCTTCGAATTGGCGGTGCGGATGTAGTCTTGCGACAGCACCTCCAGCATCGAGGCACGGGTCGTGCGCGCAATCAGCGCCATGTAGGTGATGCCCAGCGCCAGCGACGGCAGCACGAGGCGTTCAGCCCAGGGTCCAATGCCGTCGGCAATCGGGACGTAGCCCTGCACGGGAAGCCAGCCGAGCTGCATGGCGAAGATGTAGATCAGCACATAGCCGACCAGGAACACCGGCATGGCAAATCCCATGACGGAAAACAGCATGACCAAGCGATCGGTCAAGCGGTGGGCGCGCGCCGCGGCCAGCACACCCAGGGGAATGGCAAGCATGACTGCGACCAGCAGGGTCGACAGCGTCAACGCCAGGGTCGGCTCCACGCGCTGCGCGATCAGCCGCGTCACGGGCATGTTCGAGAATATCGAGGTGCCGAAATCGCCGTGCAGCATGCCGGTCACCCACAGCCCGAACTGCTCGAGCACCGGACGGTCGAGGCCGAGATTGGCGCGGACGGCGGCAATCTGAGCGACGGTTGCATCTTCGCCGGCGATGATGGCGGCCGGATCGCCCGGCGCAAAGCGCAGCAGGAAAAAGACGAACACGGCAACGACGAGCATGACCGGGATGGTCGCGAGCAGCCGGCGGAGGATGTAGGCGATCATGGGTCCGCCGGATGTGTGCTCGGTATCGTGGAAGCCGGGTAGCTCGGCGTGGTGGATCCGGGTGGTTCGGGGCGATGGAGCCGGGTGGCTCAATCGCGGTCGATGGCGTCCGAAGGGCGATCGCTCGCCCTATTTCTTGGTGATGTTCCAGAGCACGACGAGGCCGGTGTTGGGCACCACGCCGCTGATGCGGTCGGCGCGGTAGGCCAGCAGCTGGTTCCACTGCCCGAACGGGATGTAGACGACCTCCTCCATGGCCAGCGCCTGCAGGTCCTTGGCGATCCGTTTCTTATCCTCGATCGTCTGAGCGAAGCCGAAGCTGTTGCGGATGTCCTCGACCTCCTTGCTGCACGGCCAGCCGAACAGCCCCTTGTCGCAAGCCGCGCCGATCCAGGTGTGCAGGATCGGATGGGATGAGCTGATGCCGCCCGTGGTGGTCACGAAAATGTTCCAGCCGCCCTTGTCGGGCGCTTCCTTCTTGGCGCGACGGGTGACGGTGCTGCCCCAGTCCATCGCCTGGGCGTCGACGTTTAAACCTGCCTCGCGCATCGCCTGGATGAGCACCTGCGTCGCCGGCGTGATGGTGTAGTGGTCGGTCGTCGCCAGGATGACGATCGGCTCGCCATTGTAGCCGGCCTCCTTCATCAGCTGCAGCGCTTTCTTGGGATTGTGCTCCTTGAAAAACTGGCTGCCGCCGTCGTTGGCGTGAGGCGAGCCACACATGATCATCCCCGGGCAGACCCGATAGTATTTCGGATCGCCGACCACGGCGCGCAGGAAGTCCTCCTGGTTGACGAGGTGGTACATCGCCTGCCGCGCCTTCTTGTTGTTGAAGGGCGGATGCAGGTGGTTGAGGCGGATCATGCCCTGGTGGCTGTCGATATCGCCGGTGGTCTCGAGCTTGACGCCCTTGGCCTTCTCGAGGATCGGGTAGAAATCGATGTTGGGGCTCTCGTAAAAGTCGATCTCGCCGTTGATCAGCGCCTGCATTGCGGTCTGGGCGTCCGAAATCCAAACGAGTTCGATCCGGTCGACTCCGGGAACCTTGCTGCCGGCGAAGAAGGTCGCGGGCTCGTTGCCGGGGCGCGGCACATAGGCCTTGTTCTTCAGATAGACGGCCTTGCTGCCCGGCACCCACTGATCCTTGGCGAAGGTGTAGGGACCCGAGCCCACGGCCTCCTTGATCTGGGTCTGCGCATCGATCAGAGCGTCGGCCTCACGCATGATGACCGGCACCGACGTCCCCGGTTTTCCGAGCGACTCGAGCACCATGCCGTAAGGCTTGGTCAGCTCCATCCGGAAGGTCTTGGCGTCGGTGGCCTCCAGGGTCTTGATGAACTCGAAGAGACGCTGGCCGACGCCATCCTTCACGGCCCAGCGCTTCAGCGAGGCGATCACATCCTTGGTCGAGACCGGCTGACCGTCGTGGAAGGCCAAGCCGTCGCGCAAGGTGAACGTGTAGGTGAGCTTATCCGGGCTGACTTCGAACGGCCCGACCATTTGCGGCTGCGGCTGCAGGTCCTTGTCGTTGCCAAACAGCGTGTCGTAGACCAGCATGCCGTGGATGCCGGCGATGGTGGCCGTCGTCCAATGGGGATCGAGAACGCGCACGTCGGCGTGCAGGACCGCGCGCAGCACCTTCTCCTGGCTGCGTGCCGCGCTTGCCGGAACCAGTGCCCCCGCCAGGGCGGCGATAACAGCCAGGCGGCGCGCCGAACCGAATGACTTTGCCAGTCGCACCATTGTTCACTCCGCTCCGCTCCGAGGCCCGCTCCAATATGAAGCATCGGACAGCGAACGCAACCGACAGCGAACGTCCCGGCTGGCGGGGCACGCGGGGCGTCTCCATGCGTTGATGAGGGGCGGGGGCCCTCGACCGGGAGCGGGGCGGCTCGACGGTTCGACCAACGGAACCCAAGCGTAACGGAACCCAAGCGTAACCGTGCCGTGCTGGGGCGGATCGTGGATCTCCCGATCAGATCTCACGGCCCATGCCGGGGGACAGCCAAGCGCAACACCCGGATGGTCAATCAACTCGCCAACAAATGGTGCCCACGAAGACCTGTCATCTTGCGCGCAATCTGCTCGCGCTCGGGCAAAGGCGCTGGGGTGTTAGCGATGTGCGCCCCGATCAGGCCGCATGACCACTTGTCACGTCCCGGGACCT
>JBKJYG010000099.1:0-2657 GCA_046715905.1 Hyphomicrobiaceae bacterium
TTCATAGGCTGGATCCGTGTTGCTGGGATCACTGAGGAAGCCCTGGCCGATCCCAATCAGGGTCGCGACCAGCCGCGTACGTGAGGTGCCCAGCAGCGGGCGTCGGAGGTCGCCGTCGCGCGGCCGCATTGCCGCCAATCCATCGATGCCACTCCCGCGCGCAAGCCGCATGAGCAGCGTTTCGGCTTGATCTTCCTCCGTATGCGCCGTCACGATTGCCGCTCCCGGATGCTGTTGGCAGAGCTCCCGCAAGAGGCGGTAACGGGCGGCGCGCGCGGCAGCTTGCACCCCAGTGGCGCGCTTTGCCCCCGACCACGTCAGGGTGCGGTGGGGGACGTCGAGTGAGAGGGCAAGCTTGGCAGCCCAGTCTGCCTCTGTGCGCGACGCGGGGCGCAGGCCATGATCGACCGTGGCGGCGATGAGGCAAGGACGCCTCCGTCCATGCTCGAGCCCAAGCCGTCGCCAGCGCACCAGCAGGTGCAGCAGGGCAACGCTGTCCGCGCCGCCCGAGAGCGCGATGATGAGCGTGGGATCGTCGAGGCCCGCGAACAGGGCCTCCGCTTCGGCGTCACGGATGGGTGCGGCCGACACCGCTCAGCAGCCGACCCGCTGCCTGAGCGCGCGACCTTTGGCTTTGATGTCGGCGGGCGTGCTGGCGCGGCTGTCGAGTTCGTTGAACAGGCCGCAGTCCTTCTGCCCGAGCTGCTCCAGCGTCATCGCCAGCTTGAGCATGCTGTTGGGGACCTTGGCACTTGCTTGATGCTTCTCAATGACACGCAGGAAGGCCTGTCCTGCCGGTTTGAAACGGCGCTGCACGAACAGCGTCTCTCCCAGCCAATACTGTGCATCGGCTCCGAGCCGATCGGTTGGATGACGCTTCAGGAACTCCTCGAACGCCACCTCGGCGGCCCCATAGTCCTGCTGCAGCAGGTAGCCGTAAGCGGTTTCATACAGCTCTTTGGGGCTGCCCGCGTTGGCGGCCGTGGGCGAGAGCGGCGGCAAGGGACGTGAGGGTGGCTCGCTGCCGCCCAACGGTCCCATCGCCTCGCGCTGGCTGGGGTTGACGGTGACCGAGCCAAAGCCGCCGGCGGCGGGCGGCGGCGCGCGGGCCGGATCGAATGGAGGGGGCCCGGGCCGAGTAGCCGCGAACTCAGGGCGCGCTGGCGACGGGAAAGCCTCGCGCCCGGCCGAGCCTGCGCCGCCCGGCCCTGGAGGCGGGCCGCCCGAAGGATTGCCGGCGGAGGGGCTGAACGAGGGCGAAACCTCGCCGCGGCGATTGCCATTTAACTGCCGCACCTGGTCGGACAATTGCTCGACCTGGTGAGTGAGCGCCCTGATCTGCGTCTCGAGGCTTTCGACTCGGGCCTGCTCGACCGAACCTCCTGCGCCCGCAAAACCGGAGGTTGAGGCGGCCTGCGCACCGCCGCCCTTGCCGAGCGACTCGATCGTGCCCATGGTGACCTGCATATCGGTCAACTGTTCCTCGAGCTGCTCGACGCGATGACGGAGCTGGCTGTCCCCGCCGCGCGGCGCTGCCTCGTCCTTGGACGGGGCCTTGACGGGTGGCGTTTTGGCTTGTGCTTTGGGTTGCGGCGCGGCCTGAGCCGTTGCAGGCGGGCTTTGGGCCAGCACCCAGGATTTCGACGCCGTCGACCGGACAAAGTCGGCAGCCGGACGGGCGGCCAATGCGACAGCCGCCGGCGCATCAAAGGCCGTGAGCAGGACACACATTGCGGCCAGTCCCCGAGCGAGACACTGCAGGGACGACTTCGGGATCATGGCCAGCGGGCTTGGGAACGGAAACGTCATGCGTTGCGCCTTCGGTCTGCGCCGATCGTGTCGGTTGGAACGCCTCTCTCACCGAGGGGTAACTGGCCTCCATGGCGAAGCAATGTCAATCGCTGAGACCAATGCGAAGGCCGGGCAACCGGCATCGGCGCGGCGGCCGCCATTCTCGACGGACGCCAATCGGCGGTGATCAGGACCCCGCGCCCCGACCGTTGAGCACCGTTTGCGCGCGCCTGTTTTGCGACCAGCAGGAAATGTCGTTGCAGACCGCCACCGGTCGTTCCTTGCCGTAGGAAATGGTGCGAAGGCGGGCGGCCGGAACGCCATTGCGCGTCAGATAGGTTTTGACGGCCTCGGCCCGTTTGGATCCAAGTCCGATGTTGTACTCGCGCGTGCCGCGCTCATCGGCATGACCTTCGATCGTGATCGTGTACTGGGCGTATTGCTTGAGCCAGGTGGCTTGCTTCGCGAGCGTTTGCTGGGCTTCGGGGGACAGATCCACGGCGTCGCTCGAGAAGTAGACCAGATCGCCCACGTTGACGCTGAAATCGCGTGCGGAGCCGGGAGTGGCCGCAACCCGCCCGCCACCGGGGCCGAGCTTGGCATCATCGCCCGCGTTCTGGTTGGCGCATGCGCCAATACTCATCGCCACGACAAGTAAGAGGCCCAGATGCGACCAGCGCCGCGAACCGATGGTGAGTTGCATTCAAACCCCCTTGTCTTCAACTGTCCCGCCGTCATCAATTCTGAGCAACCTGCTCTGCGGAGGTACGGACCGCTGCCACCTCCGGACCGGCATGCTTGGGACCATCGCCGTGGCGATCGCCGCCATCGTCCCAGATAATTCAATGACGGTCTCGTCATAGGCC
>JBKJYG010000100.1:0-3386 GCA_046715905.1 Hyphomicrobiaceae bacterium
TTGCCAGCAGGCGCTCGACGTCTTCCTCAACGGCATCGCCGCCGCTTCCTGCGGCCTCACCCAAATCCTGCTGTTGAGGCAGCTCCGTCCAGCCAAGATGATCATCGATCGCATAGGCATCCTTCACCACGCGCCAATTGTCGATAGACCCGGTGGGGCAGGGTGCGATGCAGTCCATGCAGAAGTTGCACTTTGCTGCATCCACGACGTAGTTGTTGTCGTCGTGCGTGACAGCGCCGACGGGGCAGGTCGCCTCGCAGGTGTTGCACCGGATGCAAATCTCCGGATCGATCAGGTGCTGCTTTTTCAGGTCGGCTTGCGTGGACGTCATGTGACCGGATCATTCCGCAGCCAAGGTCTATCGGTGCGCCAAGAGGCTGGTCCCTGGCATAGGCCTTCATCCCCGATGGATCTTTACATACTCGTAATCGCCGCCTTTATTGTCGACGCCGATTTTGGGCGGCGCAATCCAGCCCGCGTACCGGCCGCGGTCCCAGCAGGGTTGCATCAATGAGGCGATGAAATCGCCGTCGTCCTTGGATGGCAGCCAATTGTCCTTCATCCGAAGCCACTCGGTGTCGTTCAGAAGCGTGCCGTCCGGCGAAGCCTTGATCTTCGAGAACTCGCCGATTTGACGGTGGAAGGCGACCGAGGGCAGCGCGATCTGAAACTTGATTCCAGCTTTCTCGAGAATCCTGTTCCAGCGGTTCACACCGCCTTGGCAGTCGCGCACGTAGTCATCGCGCAGCCGCATATTGAGCGCGGTCAACGCGGGTTCATCAATCATCCGGATCTGACCATCGACGAACTTGAGCACCGGATACGTGGCGCTGGTCAGCGCGTGATCATCCTCGATCTTGGTTTCCATGAAGCGGCCCTTGAGGCCGGCGTTATAGAAATTGGCGGCGTTGGTCGAGACTTCGGATCCAAACAGATCGAGCGACAGGGAGAAATGCAGGTTGGCTTTCTTCTGCAGGGTCGGCAGATCGATGACACCCTGCGCGCGTACCCGGGCTTGATCAAAGGGATCGTCGATCCCGGCTGCCTTCATCGCCTCGCAGGTGCGCTCGATGGTGCGCCCGACACCCGTCTCACCCACGAACATATGGTGGGCTTCTTCGGTGAGCATGAAGCGGCAGGTGCGCGACATGGGATCAAAGCCGGATTGCGCGAGACTCTCGAGCTGCATCTTGCCGTCGCGGTCCGTGAAGAACGTGAACATGAACAGCGACAGCCAGTCCGGCGTTTCTTCGTTGAAGGCCCCGAGCATGCGCGGTTTATCGACATCGCCCGAGCGGCGTTGCAACAGACCCTCGGCCTCCTCGCGCCCGTCCTTGCCGAAATATTTATGCAGCAGATAGACCATGGCCCACAGGTGGCGGCCTTCCTCGACATTGATCTGGAACAGATTGCGCATGTCGTAGAGCGAGGGCGCGGTCTTTCCGAGGAAACGTTGCTGCTCGACGCTGGCGGGCTCCGTATCGCCCTGGATGACGACGAGCCTCCGCAGCATGGCGCGATATTCGCCCGGCACCTCGGCCCAGGCCTTCCCGCCCTTGTGGGCGCCGAAATTGACCAGTCGGCTCTCGTCCTGCGGCGCCAGCAGAATGCCCCACCGATACTCAGGCATCTTCACGTAGTCGAATTTCGCCCAGCCCTTGGGATCGATCGAGATGGCTGTGCGCAGGTACACGTCCGAGGTCTGGAAGCCCTCGGGCCCCATCGTCATCCACCAGTCGATATATCCCGGATGCCATTGCTCGAGCGCCTTCAGCACGCGCCCGTCATCGGCAAGATTGACGTTGTTGGGAATCTTCGTCGTGTAGTCGACGACGCCTGTCGACGACGGGGCCGGTCCGGTGGTCGCAGTCATGAAGAACCTTTCACGCACTCAGTTTCTTGAATGTCCCACCTCAATCCTCGTCGTCCTCGAGGGCAAGCATGAGATCATTATTTTCCTCGATGCGAAGCATTCGAATGTCGCGAACAGCCGGCTTAAACCACGGGTATTTGTTGGACAGTTTTTGTATCGCGCGCACGCATCGGACGGCATCAACGCTGTCGTCTCCAAAATACGTACTCCCCTGTTTCCATTCGAACCCCCGGGCCGTCAAGAAACTACGGACCTCTGAGTAAGCGTTGTTCCAGGATTCGCCTGGATAAATATCTTTCAGCACTTGCGTATCTAAATCGAAGACAATGGCGTACATCCGGCCCCCTCTTCGCGAGTTGTGTCCCACGTTCAAGCTTGGGTACATGGACGCTCCGCGTTCTTAAATCTAGATCCGTTGCGGATCGAAGCCGGCCTTAACGCCTGTTCCGTAGCGCTTCAGGGCACCGTCCGCGCCCACGGCATTGGAGCGCTGGAAGATCCAGTTCTGCCAAGCGGTGAGGCGACCGAAAATCTTGGTTTCCATCGTTTCCGGACCGGCAAAGCGCAGGTTGGCTTCAAGCCCCGTCAGAGCGTCGGCCGAGAAGCTTGCGCGTTCCTCGAGGAAGATGCGCACCTCATCGGCCCAGTCGACCTCGTCGAAAGCTTCGGTCACGAGCCCGATCCTTGCGGCGTCGGTGGCATCGAGTGCCTGGCCGATCGTCGCTTCGGCGGCCATCAGGCTCTCCGGCTCGCCGAAGAATCGCGTCGCCAGACGTGTCAGTCCGTTCGACATCGGATAGCGGCCGAAGTTGAGCGAGGTCAAGGTGATCCGGGCATCGGAATGGTTGTTACCTTTGAGCGGCCCGGAAACCATGAACGCGCGATCTGCGGCAAAGATGATTTCCGCCAAAGTGCCGGCGAAACAGGAGCCCGGCTCGATCAATCCGACGAGAGACCGGGAGGTCAGATCAATGCGCTTCAGCACGCGCTTCCAGGTATTGAGGATTTCACGCACCAGCCAATGCTCGCAGTGCGCGGCAAGAAAGGCATCGTGGACCAGAACCCGTTCCAGGTCGCCGGCGGACCTGAAGACGAGTGTGCCGATGTCGAGTTCGTTGAGCCGCAAATGCAGAATGGCGTCGTCGAGTTCGCGTGCCAGTCGCAGCGAATAGAACTCCGCGCCCTGGGCGATGAGCGCCTCCACCGTGTCAGGCGGCGTCGTCTCGGGGCCGTGGATCAAAATCGTAGCACGCCGGCTGCGGCGGTCGATGTCGATGGCGACCGTCGAATAGCGGACGGCGTTTTCCGAAAACTCTCGCTTGAGGGGTGTCAGCTTGATGCCTTGGGCGGCCGTAGGTCGGTCGGACAGGGCGGCGAGATCGCGGGCAGCCCCCCTCACGGCGGCGTCGAACTTTGAGTTCGGCACCACCTCATCGACGAGCCGCCAGTCCACGGCACGGCGGCCCTTTACACCCTCCTCGGTGGAGCAAAACGCATCCGCGCGGTCCCGGCG
>JBKJYG010000101.1:0-3771 GCA_046715905.1 Hyphomicrobiaceae bacterium
CATTCGAGCTGAGCGATGGCTCAACGCCCGTGCTCACGCATGTCGGCAACCTGGCGGATAACGCGTCACCAGAAATCCAGGCTTTGCTGCGCACCACTGCCAGCCACTCGACGTTGTGTCTCAACGCTACGCCCTCCGCCCGCTTGATTGCGGCCCGGCGGGACGACAGACGCTCGTCGGGGCTGCACTTGCGGGGGCCGGAGCGGGTGACGGCCGACTTCGATGACACCGGCCCCGCGGTCACGCTCGACATGTCGCACGACGGCTATGTGGCGGCTTATGGCTTGTTGCATCGGCGGCGGCTGACACTGGCCGACGGTCAATTGACAGGCGTCGATACCTTGGAACCGCCGTCGGGCGCACTCCGCCTGCGGCGCGATCTGCCCTTTGCCATCTACTTCCACCTCGCGCCCGGCGTTCACCCAAGCCCCGACCGCGATCCGTCACGGATTGTTCTGGAGTCCACAGCGGGACCGTCGTGGTCGATTGCGGCGCAGGGTGCCAGAGCGTTCATTGAACCCTCGCCAATAGCCGAGGTCATGACCCGCCAGCCGCGCCTGTGCGTCGTGTTGCGGGGCGCCTGCGCCGGCGAGGCGACGGTATCCTGGACGCTGGCGCGGCGTGCGGGCCGACCGCTGGATGCGTGACCGCCCGAGTTCCGCCGGCGGCCGGAGTGTAGTATGGGCCAAGGTCACCCCGCTACGGACAGTCATCCGCGCTGCGGATGATCAACTCTGACCGTTCAGCCGCGCTTCTAGGGAACGACATGACTGCATCAGCGTCAAAGATCCGACGGGCTCTGCTTTCTGTTTCGGACAAGACCGGGTTGCTGGCCTTCGCGCAGGGCTTGAGCGGGTTCGGAGTTGAGATCCTGTCGACCGGCGGCACGTCGAAGGCGCTGCTGGCTGCCGGGATCCCGGTCGTCGACGTGGCGGAGCACACCGGCTTCCCGGAAATGATGGATGGCCGGCTCAAAACCCTGCATCCCAAAGTGCACGGTGGCCTCCTGGCGGTGCGGGGTGATCCGGGTCACGACCAAGCGGCCCTGGACCACGGCATCGCGCCGATCGACCTCCTGGTGGTCAACCTTTACCCCTTCGAGGCGACGGTCGCTGCGGGCCGGGGGTATGCCGAGTGCGTCGAGACCATCGACATCGGCGGTCCGGCCATGATCCGGGGTGCCGCAAAAAACCACGCCGCGGTGACGGTCGTCATCGATCCGGCCGACTATGCGATGGTGCTGGCGGAGATGGCACAGCACCAGGGCGTCACCACCAATGCGCTGCGTCAGCGGCTGGCCGCCAAGGCCTACGCGCGTACCGCTGCCTATGACGGGGCAATTGCGAACTGGCTGGGCCAGCAGGTCGATGCCGAAGCCGGGCACGCAAGCGTCTTCCCGCCCGTGCTCTCGGTTCAGGTCCGCAGGGCGCAGCTTTTGCGGTATGGTGAAAACCCGCATCAAAGGGCCGCGTTCTACGTCGAAGATGCACTTGAGCCAGGGTCGGTGGCTGCCGCCTTGCAAGTGCAGGGGAAGGAGCTGTCCTACAACAACATCGCCGATACGGACGCAGCCCTCGAATGCGTAGGGGCGCTTGGCGAGCAGCCGGCCTGCGTCATCGTCAAGCACGCCAATCCCTGCGGCGTGGCCCAAGCCTCGTCGCTGCTGGCGGCTTACGACCGGGCCTTCAAAACCGATCCGGAGTCAGCGTTTGGTGACATCATTGCCTTCAATCGCGAGCTGGATGCGACAACGGCCGCCGAAGTTGCGCGGCGTCAGTTCGTCGAGGTGATCGCGGCGCCGGCTGTCTCGGCCGATGCTTTGGCGCTCTTCGCCCCGAAGAAGAACATCCGCGTTCTGATATCCAGCACCGGCTCGGATCCTGGGAGCACGGCGCCACGACCGCGCTTCGATTGGAAAAAGGTGACGGGAGGGCTGCTCGTTCAGGATGCCGATCGGGACCTCTTCGATCAGCTCAAGGTGGTGACGAAGAGAGTGCCGACGGAGGCTGAGCTATCCGACCTCGTCTTTGCCTGGACCATCGCCAAGTTCGTCAAGTCGAATGCCATCGTGTACGCCCGCGACGGAGCGACCATCGGCATCGGCGCCGGGCAGATGAGCCGGGTCAACGCCTCCCGGATCGCCGTCATCAAGGCCGAGTTGGCGGGTCTGGCGGTCGCAGGCTCGGTGGTCGCCTCGGATGCCTTTTTTCCATTTGCCGATGGGCTGCTGTCGGCGGCGGCCGCCGGAGCCACGGCCGTGATCCAACCGGGCGGCTCAGTGCGCGATGCCGAAGTCATCAAGGCAGCCGACGACCAGGGCCTTGCGATGGTTTTCACGGGCATGCGCCATTTCCGGCATTGACCCTTGGTCAATGCTCGCGTCAGCGGGATCGCGGCTGAGCCAATCAGGGCTGGCGAACCTCGCGCGCTGTCGAGTAAACATCTGCCATGTCGATAAACAGCGAACACCCAGTCGCCACCATGCTCGAGCCTGATCCGACCCTGCCGGGACCCCGACAAGACGCCCACCGATCGTTATCGGTCGTGATCCCGATCCTGAATGAAGCGCGCAGCATTGAACTGCTCGAACGCCGCCTGACCCCAGCGCTCGACCGGCTTGCACGGCCGTGGGATGTCACATTCATCGACGATGGCTCGGACGATGCCACACGAGCCGCGTTACGGCAGCTCAATGCCCGCGACGGCCGCTACCGAGCGATCTCCCTCAGCCGCAACTTCGGCAAGGAAATCGCGGTCGCTGCCGGGTTGCGGCATGTCACGGGTGATGCGGTCGTGGTGATGGATGGCGACCTTCAGCATCCTCCTGAACTCATCGGCGAATTCGTGGCGCTATGGAACCAGGGCTATGAGGTCGTCTATGGCCGCCGGCGCGACCGCGCTGCTGACACGCGCCTGCAACGCCTCACATCATCGATTTTCTATCGGCTGTTCCGTGCCATGAGCGGGACTATGATCCCGGACGGCGCGGGCGACTTCCGGCTTCTGGGTCGCAAGGCCGTCGATGCGCTCAATCGCATCGGGGAGCGCGCCCGCTTCAACAAAGGCCTCTATGCTTGGATCGGGTTTCGCAGCATCGGCGTGCCATTCGACATTGAAGCCCGCGAATATGGCCGATCCCGCTGGCGATGGCGCCGATTGCTTCACTTTGCGGCCGACGGTATTGCGACGTTCACAACCATTCCCTTGCGCGTGTGGTCGTATCTGGGACTGGCGGTCTCCGCATTCGCTTTCGTTTATGCCTTGTTCTTCCTGGTCAAGACCATGATCTGGGGCGTCGATGTGCCGGGCTTCCCGACATTGATCATCTCGGTCATGCTGCTGTCGGGCGTGCAGCTCATCTCGCTAGGCGTCATCGGTGAATATCTTGGCCGTGTCTATGAGGAGGTGAAGGGCCGTCCCCTCTACATCGTCTCGGAGACGATCGGTATTGCCGATCCCTCGGCGCCGAGCCGACCGACAGCGATCGAGGCAGCGGCGACGTCCCAGCCGCGCGGCGCGCTCCATGAGTAAGGGGTAGGCCACGGTGGTGTCGGGCGTAACTCTGGTGTGCGCCGATGATTACGCGCTTTCGGCAGGCGTCTCCGACGGCATCTTCGAGCTTGCGCAGCGCGGCCGCATTTCGGCCACCAGCGCCATCGTCACGTTGCCGCGCTGGACACGCGATGCGCCTCGCCTCACCGACGTCCGCCGGCACGTGGCGGTGGGGCTCCACGTCCAACTCACGCTTGGCCAGCCCCTCGGACCCATGCC
>JBKJYG010000102.1:0-5788 GCA_046715905.1 Hyphomicrobiaceae bacterium
GTTGCGGTGAACGCCGCCATAACCCTCGAGCGCCCGTTGCTGATCAAGGGGGAGCCCGGCACCGGCAAGACCGTACTGGCGCTGGAAGTTGCGAAGTCGCTCGGATGCCCATTGATCGAATGGCACATCAAGTCGACCACCAAGGCGCAGCAGGGCCTCTACGAGTACGATGCTGTGACCCGTCTCCGGGATAGCCAGCTCGGGGACGAGCGCGTGAAGGATATCCGAAATTACATCAAGAAGGGCAAACTCTGGGAGGCCTTCACCAGCGATCAACGTCCGGTCCTTCTGATCGACGAGATCGACAAGGCCGACATCGAGTTCCCCAACGATCTCCTGCAGGAACTCGATCGCATGGAGTTCTTCGTCTACGAAACCGGCGAGACGATCAAGGCCGCCAAACGGCCGATCGTCATGATCACCTCGAACAATGAAAAGGAGCTGCCCGACGCGTTTCTGCGCCGCTGCTTCTTCCACTACATCAAGTTTCCCGACAACGAGACCATGCGCCGGATCGTCGAGGTGCACTACCCGGGCCTCAAGGGGATGCTGGTGTCGGACGCGCTCAAAATCTTCTACGACGTGCGCGAGGTGCCCGGCATCAAGAAGAAGCCATCCACGTCGGAGCTGCTGGATTGGCTGAAGCTGCTGCTGAACGAAGACCTCGGCCCCGAGACGCTGCGCGAGAAAGACTCCAAGAAACTGATCCCGCCGCTGCATGGCGCGCTGCTGAAGAACGAGCAGGACGTGCATCTGTTTGAGCGTCTGGCATTCATGAGCCGGCGCAAGGAAGCCCAGTAGACGTTCGGCTGGGATCTCGCATGCAGCTCAGGACCTTCGACATCTCGTCTGACGCCGAGCCTCGTGGCGGCCACCGAGCATGCCTACCGGGTATTCTCCGGGGATCGGATGGGGAGCCGCGGACGTAGAACCGGGCTCATGGGGCCTTGCGTTGGCGTTGGCGAGGCCTGACAAACACGGCATGAGCGACCTTACCCTTTCGGCAGCCAATGCCCTTCGCGGCGCGGGCGCCCTGCTGCGCGATCTGACGACGCCCACGGTTCGGCTGGGCGTCACCGGACTGGCCCGGGCGGGCAAGACCGTTTTCATCACGGCGCTGGTGCGAAACCTGATCGCGGAGGGAGCGCTGCCCTTTTTCGGGCCTGTCGCCGAGGGCCGGATCATGCGCGCCTACCTTGAGCCGCAGCCTGATCTGGACCTGCCGAGGTTTGCCTACGAAGACCATCTGGCCGCGCTGGCGCGCGATCCCCCGGCCTGGCCCGAGAGCACCCGGCGGATATCGCAACTCCGGGTGACCGTGGAGTTCGTGTCCGCCCACCCCGTGCGGCGCCGTCTTGGCGCCAGCCGGCTTCACCTCGACATCGTCGACTATCCCGGCGAGTGGCTGCTCGACCTGCCGCTCATGAGCCTGTCCTACAGGGAGTGGTCCACAGCAGCGCTCATTGAGATGCGCGATCCCCGCCGCCAGCACGCGGCAGAAGACTTCGTGCGCTTTCTTCGAGACCTGGAAGGAGGTGGCCCATTCGGCGAGCCAGCGGCACTGTCGGGGGCCGGCAGCTTCACGCGCTATCTGGATGCTGCACGGCGCGAGGGCCTGCCACCCACCCTCGGCCCCGGCCGGTTCCTGTTGCCCGGCGACCTCGCAGGCTCCCCCCTGTTGACCTTTTTTCCGCTGCCCAGCGCCGCCCTTCCAACCTCTGAGACTGCGGCCCTGGCGCGCCTCCTTGCACGGCGCTTTGACGCCTACAAGGCTCACGTTGTGACGCCCTTCTTCCGCGATCATTTCGCCAAGCTGGATCGGCAGATCGTACTCGTTGATGCCCTCTCGGCCATCGATGCGGGCCCCCCGGCTCTGCACGACCTGGAGCGGTCTCTCGGCGACGTGCTGGCGTGCTTCCGTCCCGGCGCGCTCGGGTGGCTGTCCCCCTTCCTCCCCCGCCGGATCGACCGCGTGCTGCTGGCCGCCACCAAGGCCGATCATCTGCACCACACCAGCCACGACCGCCTCGAAGCCATTCTGGGCGGTCTGACCCGCCGCGCCCGCAGTCGCGCCGAACGGGCTGGGGCCGAGGTCCGTCCGCTGGCCTTGGCGGCCTTGCGCGCCACCCGCGAGACGGAACGGCTGCGGGGCGGCGAGCGGCTCGCCTGCATCGTTGGCACACCGTTGCCCGGCGAGCGCATTGGCTCGCGCCTGTACGACGGCTGCCAGCCCGCGACAATCTTCCCCGGCGATCTGCCCGCGACCGCCGATGAAGCGTTGACCGGGACTGCGCGATCGGACAGCGAGGTGCGCGTCATCCGTTTCCGGCCGCCCCGCGTACCGGCTGACGGGCCCACCGGAGCGGCCGCACCTTGGCCCCACATCCGACTCGATCGGGCGCTCGACTTCATCATCGGCGATCGGCTCACATGACATCCTCTCCATCCCGCCGGCCGGAAGCGTTCGAACCCGAGCCCGATGAGCTCGAACCGCCCAGCGTGCGCGTTACCGACATCAACCCGGCTGCAGCTGAACCGCTCGCGCGCGTGCCGGGCGAACCGGGCGGAATGCGAGATAGAGTCGCCGGCATGGACCAGCCCTCCGTACCTCGTGCGGGTCCTGGTTTGGGTCGTCGCGCCTGGGCGTGGGGCCTTTGGCTCGCCGGCTCCCTGGGCGGCCTGGCGATGCTGGCGCTTGGGTTATGGTTTGCTCGCCTGACCGCGATTGCGCTCGACCGGCAGGACTGGATCGGCTGGATCGCCTTCGTCCTATTGGCAACAGCGGCGGCGGCTCTCGTCGGCCTCGTCGGGCGCGAGGTGCTGGGACTGATGCGGGTTCGCCGGCTCGGGCAGGTCAAGCGTGAAGCCGAGCGGGCGTTGCTCAGCCGCGATCTCGAATTCGAGCGTCAGGCCTGTGCCCGTATCCTGGAGCCGCTGAGCGACAGGCCCGAGCTGCGATGGGCGATGTCACGGCTGGAGGAGCATGCGCGGCAGGTTCGCGACCCGGGCGATCTTTTGCGCTTGACCGACCGCGATGTGCTGATGGTCCTGGATGGGGCCGCGCGCAGGCTGGTCGCCGGCAGCGCGCGGCGGGTCGGCATCGTCTCGGCCATGAGCCCCGCGGCGCTGCTGACCATGAGCTGGGTGCTGGTTGAGAACCTCCGCCTGCTGCGAGCCCTGGCCGGCCTCTACGGCGGTCGTCCGGGGTTTGTCGGCACAGCGCGCCTGCTCCGCATGGTGATGGTGCATATCCTGGCCACCGGAGGCTTGGCGCTGACCGACGACCTGCTCGGTCAATTCCTGGGACAGGATCTGCTGCGACGCCTGTCACGGCGCCTCGGCGAGAGCGTCTTCAATGCCGCGTTGACGGCTCGTGTGGGCGCGGCCGCGATCGAGGTGATCCGGCCGCTGCCGTTTATCGAAGCCCCGCCCGTGCGTGCGCGCGATTTCATCGGCGAGATCGTCCGGCGCAGCACGACGCCCCGCGCGGCAGCCCAGGCGCGACCGCCGCGCGCCGACGCGCCCGAGTCGGGGGGGTGAGTGGGAGGCCGCGCGTGTCCAGCCGCCCGGCGCGACGTGATACGGCGGGCCGGACCATCAGAAAAGCGAAAAGCCGGCGCGGGCGCCGGCTCACATCGACCGCGCGGACGTCGCCGCTCAGTTCAGGCGCTCCTTGAGCTTCTTGGCGGGGGTGAACTTGGGGACGTTCGAGGCTGGAATGTCGATCGCTTTGCCCGTAGCCGGATTGCGCCCCTGGCGGGCTTTGCGATGGGCGACCTTGAAAGTGCCGAAGTCCGGAATGCGAACATCGGAGCCGCTCTTCATGCTGGCCGCGATCTGATCAATCATGGCATCAACCGCGCTCTTGGCCTTGTCTTTGCTGAGCTCACACTTATCCGCGACGGCGTCGATCAAATCCTGTTTGCTCATGTGGTTCTTCCTTTGAAACCGTTCAGAAGAGGATGATGCGGCAATGCAAAACGCGCCGGTCCTCTCAAGCCGCAGGCCTCGCCCGGGACTGCCGTTAGAAACGACCAAAGAAAGCCTTCGTCAACCCCAAAAAGGGGCTCAAAAGCCCGCAAAATGGGCGTTTCGAAGGCTATTCGTCGCACAATGCAAACGAACACTGAATAAAAAACCCCGACGCCAGGATGCGTCGGGGTTGATGCTGCATGGCAACGTCGGAGGATCGCAGTGCGTCAGTGCGCGGTCGGCCGTCCGGTGTCGGTCACCGCTCCTTCGACCGCTGCCGGGCGCTCAGGCTCCCAGGCGATCGGATCCGGCTTGCGTACCAGCGCGTGTGCCAGCACGTCGTCCATCCGGGCCACCGGGATGATCTTCAACTTTACCTGCACCTCTTCGGGAATGTCCGCGAGATCCTTGACGTTGTCTTCCGGGATCAGCACGGTCTGAATGCCGGCGCGAAGAGCCGCGAGCAACTTCTCCTTCAGGCCGCCAATGGGTAGGACCCGCCCGCGCAGCGTGATCTCACCCGTCATCGCCACATCCTTGTGAACCGCAATTCCGGTGAGCACCGAAATGATCGCCGTCACCATGGCGACACCAGCCGATGGGCCATCCTTCGGCGTCGCGCCTTCCGGCACGTGCACATGGATATCCTTGCGCTCGAACATCGAGGCCGGGATGCCGAAGTCCACCGAACGGGAACGCACGTAAGCGTTAGCCGCCTGGATCGACTCCTTCATCACTTCGCGCAAGTTGCCGGTGACCGACATCTTGCCCTTGCCCGGCATCATGACGCCTTCGACGGTCAGGATCTCGCCGCCGACTTCAGTCCAAGCCAAGCCTGTCACAACCCCCACCTGGTCTTCGAGTTCGGCCTCGCCGAACCGGAACTTGTGGACGCCCAGATACTCCGACAGCATGTCCGACGTGACATGAATCGTCTTGTGCTTGCCGGTCAGGATATCCTTGACCGCCTTGCGCGCGAGCTTGGAAATCTCCCGCTCGAGCGACCGAACGCCGGCCTCCCGCGTGTAGTGCCGAATGATGCCTTTGATGGCCTCGTCGTCGACCGTCCACTCTCCGTCTTCAAGACCGTGCGCCTGCCGCGTCTCTGCAATGAGATGCCGCTTGGCGATCTCGACCTTCTCGTTTTCCGTGTAACCCGCCAGCCGGATGATCTCCATCCGGTCCATCAGGGCCGGCGGGATGTTCAGCGTGTTGGCGGTGGTCACGAACATGACGCTCGACAGGTCGTAATCGACCTCGAGGTAATGATCGCTGAAGGTGTGGTTCTGCTCGGGATCCAAGACCTCGAGCAGAGCAGCCGCGGGATCGCCCCGGAAATCCTGGCCCATCTTGTCGATTTCATCGAGCAGGAAAAGCGGGTTGGTCCGCTTCGCCTTCTTCATCGTCTGGATGACCTTGCCTGGCATCGAGCCGATGTAGGTCCGCCGATGCCCCCGGATCTCGGCTTCATCCCGCACGCCGCCCAGCGACATGCGCACGAACTCGCGACCAGTGGCTCGCGCGATCGACTCGCCGATGGACGTCTTGCCCGTGCCGGGCGGACCGATCAGCGTGAGGATCGCACCCGATGCGGATGCGCCGGATTTCCCATCCCTGGCGAATCCCGCCTCCTCGTCCCCCTCGATGCCCCGCTCCTTGCGCAGCTTGCGCACCGCGATGTACTCGGTGATGCGGTCCTTCACGTCCTCGAGACCCGCGTGATCGGCGTCGAGCACCGCTCGTGCATGCACGGGGTCGAGCCTCTCGTCGGACTTCTTCGACCACGGGATTGCAATCAGCCAGTCGAGGTAGGTCC
>JBKJYG010000103.1:0-3597 GCA_046715905.1 Hyphomicrobiaceae bacterium
CGTCTCCGTCATGGAAGGCGGCACTCCGAAGGTCATCGCCAATGCGGAAGGTATGAATACGACGCCCTCGATCGTCGCCTTCACCGAGGATGGTGAGCGTTTGATCGGATTGCCGGCGAAACGGCAGGGGGTCACCAACCCCGTCAACACCTTCTTTGCCATCAAGCGTCTGATCGGCCGTCGCTACTCCGACCCGATCGTATCGAAAGACAAAAATCTCGTTCCCTACAAAATTATCGAGGGCAAGAACGGCGATGCCTGGGTCCAGGAGCGCTCGCAGTCCTACTCTCCATCGCAGATCTCGGCCTTCATCCTGCAAAAGATGAAGGAGACGGCCGAAGCCTATCTGGGGCATTCGGTGACGCAGGCCGTGATTACCGTTCCGGCCTACTTCAATGACGCCCAGCGTCAGGCCACGAAGGACGCTGGCAAGATTGCCGGCCTTGATGTCTTGCGCATCATCAATGAGCCGACGGCGGCCGCGCTGGCCTATGGGCTCGACAAGAAAAAGGAAGCGAAGACGATCGCCGTCTATGACCTGGGCGGCGGCACGTTCGACGTGTCGGTGCTTGAGATCGGCGATGGCGTGTTCGAGGTGAAATCGACCAACGGCGACACGTTCCTCGGCGGCGAAGATTTCGACATGAAGCTCGTGTCGTACCTGGCCGACGAGTTCAAGAAGGAGTACGGCATCGACCTGCGCAACGACAAGCTCGCGTTACAGCGTTTGAAGGAAGCCGGTGAGAAGGCCAAGATCGAACTGTCGAGTGCGCAGCAGACTGAAATCAACCTGCCCTTTATCTCGATGAGCCCACAGACGCAGTCGCCGCTGCATCTGACGATGAAGCTGACCCGGGCCAAGCTCGAAAGCCTGGTCGAGGACCTGATCCTCAAGACCCTGCCGCCCTGCGAGCAGGCGCTCAAGGATGCAGGCCTCAAGGCCGCCGAAGTCGACGAAGTTGTGCTGGTGGGCGGCATGACGCGCATGCCCCGCGTGCAGGCCGAGGTGAAGAAGCTGTTCGGCAAGGAACCGCATCGGGGGGTGAACCCCGATGAAGTTGTGGCGATCGGTGCCGCGATCCAGGGCGGCGTGCTGCAGGGTGACGTTAAGGACGTGCTGCTGCTCGACGTGACGCCGCTGTCGCTGGGCATCGAGACCTTGGGTGGCGTGTTCACGCGGCTGATCGATCGCAACACGACGATCCCCACCAAGAAATCGCAGACTTTTTCCACGGCCGAGGACGCCCAGCGCGCCGTGACGATCAACGTCTACCAGGGCGAGCGCGAGATGGCGGCGGACAACAAGATGCTGGCCCGATTCGACCTTGACGGCATTCCTCCAGCACCCCGCGGGCAGCCGCAGATCGAAGTGACGTTCGATATCGACGCGAACGGCATTGTCCACGTGTCGGCGAAGGACAAGAAAACCGCCAAAGAGCAGTCTGTCCGAATCCAAGCGTCGGGTGGCTTGTCCGACGCGGATATCAAACGGATGACCGAAGAGGCCGAGCGCTACAAGGAAGAGGATAAGAAAACCCGCGAGCTCGTCGAGGCGCGAAATCAGGCGGACCATTTCCTCAATCAGATCGAAAAGGATTTGAAGGAGCATGGCGACAAGGTCTCTCCAGCCGACAAGACCGCGGTCGAGACGGCCATGACGGCTCTCAAAGAGGCATCGGCGTCCGATGATCCGGAGAAGATCAAGGCCGCCACGAATACCCTCATGCAAGCTTCCATGAAGCTGGGTGAAGCTGTGTACGGCGCCAACAAGGGCGGCGAGGACGGCGGTGGCACCGAGCCGAAATCCGAAGCGGGCGGCAAGGGTAGTGAAAACGTTGTCGATGCCGACTTCGAAGAGGTGAAGGACGACAAGAAAAAATCAGCCTGATCTTTCTCAAGGGCTTCAACATGAACCCCTCGCTTCTGAGCAGCCAATCGAACTCCTTGTTCCAGGAGTGCTGTTCATGAATCGAGGGGGCCTCTATGTGCGTTTTCCGCGGACCGCATAGAGTAGGGGTGACGAAGCCGAGCAAGCGGTCCGAGGGGACGCGGGTCATTTTGGAATATCCGTCACATGGCGAAACGCGATTATTATGAAGTCCTTGGTTTGAAACGCGGGGCCAGCGAGCAGGATCTTAAATCTGCTTTCCGCCGCCTTGCCAAAGATCATCATCCCGATCGAAACCCCGGCGACATTACGTCTGAGCAAAAATTCAAGGAGCTCGCCGAAGCCTACGAAGTTCTCAAAGATCCACAGAAGCGGGCCGCCTACGATCAGCTCGGCCACGCCGCATTCGAAGGCGGGCGTGGCGGACAGGGCTTCGGTCCCGATTTCGCATCCTCAATGTCCGATATTTTTGACGATTTGTTTGGCGAATTCATGGGTGGCCGTCGAACCCCCGGCGCGCGCAGCCGGAGCAGCGGGCGCGAGCGCGGCGCCGACATCCGCTACAATATGGAAATCACGCTGATCGAGGCCTTCACCGGCAAGCAGGCGCAAATCCGTGTGCCAACCAGCGTGGGCTGCGAAAAGTGTTCCGGCACCGGCGCCAAGCCCGGGACCAAGCCGTCCGTCTGCCCCACGTGCGCCGGCATGGGCAAAGTACGCGCAAGCCAGGGCTTTTTTACAATCGAACGCACGTGCCCGTCCTGCCAGGGTCGCGGTGAATTCATCGAGGATCCCTGCGGCGCGTGCAATGGTGCTGGCCGCGTGGTCAAGGAGCGCACCTTGCAGGTGGCGATCCCGGCCGGCGTCGAGGACGGAACGCGCATTCGTCTTGCGGGCGAAGGGGAGGCCGGCGGACGCGGCGGCCCAACCGGCGATCTCTACATTTTCCTGTCGATCAAGCCGCATGAATTCTTTCAGCGCGACGGAGCCGATGTGTTCTGCCGCGTGCCCATCGCGATGACGACAGCCGCCCTCGGTGGAACCATCGAAGTCCCGACACTCGACGGTAGCCGCATCAAAATGCCGGTGCCCTCGGGTGCCGAGACGGGCAAGCAATTCCGGCTGAAGGGCAAAGGCATGCCGGTTCTACGCTCTAAGGCGCAGGGGGATTTGTACATTCAGGTCGAGGTGGAAACGCCTAAGAACTTGACCCGAAGGCAGCGCGAGCTGCTGGAGGAATTCGAGAAGGAAAGCCACGACGAGAACAACCCGGATTCATCGGGCTTCTTCTCCAAGGTCAAAGAGTTTTTCGAGGGCAAAAGCGCCTGAACCGGGCGGCTCGAGTGCGGTCAATTAAGCCGCAACCTCTTTGACATTTGATCCGTCTGTCGGCTTTATGGCGGCTCGCGGCAGGCAGAGGTGCCATGAGCCAACTACCAGCCGATCTGCGCGAGTTGGTGTTCGTCGCCCTCGACGTGTCAAGCATCAAGGCTGCGCGAACGCTTGTCGATCGCATCGGCGACACCGCAACATCCTACAAGATCGGCCTGGAATTGCTGTTCGGCAGCGGTGTCGCATTTGCCGAAGAGCTCAAAGCCTCCGGCAAGACCGTTTTCCTCGACATCAAGCTGCTCGACATCCCCAATACCGTAGAGAAAGCTGCGCAGAGCATCGCTGCTTTGGGGGTCGACTACCTCACCGTGCATGGG
>JBKJYG010000104.1:0-7173 GCA_046715905.1 Hyphomicrobiaceae bacterium
CTGGCAACACGGTCGTCCAGAGCAAAAGTCCAACGCCAGCCAGGGAAATAAGGGCACTCGCAAGCTGTCGCGTTGCATAAGCCCGAACAGTTGTATCCAGCATTTCGCTCGCCTCCCAGTTGCACACTGAAACGCGATTCGCATGACCACGACGAGGCGCAAATGCGCCCGATTCACGGCAACAGAGCTTGGGGGGATCGGACCGTCACACGGGCGAGCGATTGCCTAGCCGGCAATCAGAATGGTGAGAGACCGAAGCTCAAGGCTTGGGTCTTGTCGTAAGTCTGCTTCAGGATCGGGAATGCGTAATCAACCCGCAGGGCGCCAATCGGCGAATCCCAAGCCAATCCGGTGCCGACCGAGGCACGGAGCGAGGGCGTCGTCCCCGAAATGCCGGGGAGGGCCGAAGCGGTACGGCTCACACCCCAAAGCGAACCGGCATCGAAAAAGACGGCGCCGCGCAGGCCGAGATCACGCGGCACTCCGGGGAGCTGAAACAGCACCTCCGCGCTACTGCCAACAAACATCCGCCCCCCCAGCGCGTCCTGATTGACGCTGAGCGTATCGCGGGGGCCGATGCCGGCCGGAGCAAAGCCGCGGACAACTTCGTTACCCTTGTAGAACATGTCGAGAAGCCGAACGTCCTGGCCGCCCCAGCCACCAATGATGCCACCCTGCGCGCGTCCCGCCAGCGTCACACTGTCATTGACGGCGTAATATGCCCGCGCCTCACCGACGGACCGGATGTAGCGCACGTCCCCGCCAGCGCCTGCAAGGTCTTGGGCAAGCGAAAAATAAACGCCCGAGGATGGGTTCTTCTTCTTGTCCCTCGTGTCGTAGGCCAGCGAATAGCCCACCGACGACGTATCATAGGTGTTGCTTGCCGACCCATTCAGGGCCTCCTTGATCGCCGCCGAGGCATTGGGGCCCACGTCATAGAGGGTGCTGCGAACGAAACTGTAGTTGATGCCGCCGGTGACTGTATCGGTGATCGGATAGCCAAGGCGGACCGTGCCGCCGACCTTCTGGCTCTTGTAGGAAGCCTGCTTCGTGTAGTCGACATCGCGGTACAGCACGTCGAAGCCGCCCGATACCTTCGATCCGAGGATGTGGGGCTCGGTGAACCCGATGTCGGCCTGCAGGCGCGTGAAGCTGCCCGCGACCTTGAGGCGAAGCTGCTGGCCGTTGCCGAACAGATTGCGCTCGACGGCCGACACATCGCCGACCACGCCCTCCGCGGTCGAATAGCCGACGCCGAAGCCCAGATTGAGGGTTTCGTCTTCCACCACCACAAGGCCGACGACCAGGCGATCGGGCGATGATCCGGGCGTGACCTTGAGGGCCACGCTCTTGAAAAAGCCGAGCGCCTGAACGCGCGCCCGCCCCCGCTCGATCAGGAACGCGTTGACGGGATCGCCCTCGGCCAGACGCAACTGGCGCCGGATGACGACGTCCTTGGTTTTCGTGTTGCCGGTGATGTCGATGCGCTCGACGAACTGGCGTGGACCCTCTTCGATCCGAAACACGATGTCGGCGCGGCTGTCCTTGCGCGAGAGCACAGGCTTGACGCGGGCGGCGACGTGCCCCGTCTCGGACAGGGTCCGTGACACGCCTTCAACGGTCTTCTCGATTTTTTCCTGCGCGTAGAGGCTGCCCGGTGTAACTGCAATGGACGAGGCCAGCGCGACCGTATCGACGCCTTGCATGGCACTCTCCAGACGGACCGCACCGAACGTGGTGCGATCGCCTTCCTCGACCTTGAAGGTGACCGTGAAGGCTGACCCTTCCGCATTCGGCGCGAACTCTGGTGGACCAACGCGGACATCGGGATAACCATTGTTGCGATAATGCGTCCGCACGAGATCGGCATCGCTTTCGAGCCGCTGGGGATCGAGGAAGGCCGCCGTCTTCAGGATGTCGAACCATCCCGACTGACTGGTCGATAAGACATCACGCAGCTGACCCTCAGAAAAGGCGGCGTTGCCGGTGAAGACAATGCGGTCGATGCGCGTGACCGGCGCTTCCTTGATGGTGAAGAGCAGCTCGACTGCGCCGTTCGGCTGCGGCACGGTCTTGGTCTCCACGGTCGTCGCCATGCGGCCGAGCCGCTGGTAGTGTTCGCGGATCAGTCGCGCATCGGCGTGGGCTTTGGCGGCCGTATATCGGCCTTGCGGTTTCAGCCGTGCGATCTCGTCCAGCTTCTTCTTGTCGACTTCCGAGTTGCCGACAAAGGCCACCGTCCCGATCACAGGATTCTCGACCACGCGGATCTCGATATTCGGCCCCAGCCGGTCGATCCTCACGTCGGCAAAGAGCCCGGTCGCAAACAGGCTTTTCAGGGTCGCGTCGCTTTTGGCGCGATCGTACGGGGAGCCCGGCGCGAGCTTGACGTAGCTGCGCACCGTGTCGGTGTCGATGGTGCGATTACCCGTGACGACGATGGTGCCGATGACGTCCGCCGCCCGCGCCTCGAGCCCGGGCAGACCGGCGTAGAACATAACGCCCATCATCACGAGGGCGCGTGTCAGGAGGGGACGGGGGCGAACCATGTCGACTCACAAACGCGGCCACGACAGTCGCGCCTCCGAACGGACGCGCAGGCATGCCGTGAATGGCCCCCCGGCCCGTCAACGCGCTGATGTAACGCTGGAATGCGGCGGCAATGCGCAGGCATCAGCCCCATTCCGGCCGTCATGAGCGGTGAGAGTGGACCAGTAAACCCTTCTGAATATGTATCGGTGTATGCGTATGCGTCTCGTCCGAAATCTCTTCGGTCTCGCCCTCCTGTGTGCGCTCGGCGGCGTGCTTGCCGGCTTCGGCGGCTCCATCCCCGACCTCGTCAGTGCCCTCAAAGGTGCGGCGCCTCCACTCTCCCGGCTCATTACCGAGCAGGTGATGGCCATCCTCTCCGAAGGCTACAGCCGCGCTCCAGCGGTCATGCTGGGGCTTGCGGGAGCGGCCGCTGTCCCGATGCTTTGGCTCGGCGGCCTCGTCGTGGCGCGGTATACCCGGCGCAGGCTCATCGCATCTGAGACTGCCGCCAGGGTGCGACGGAGCCGCCAGGTCACACCGGGGCCGTTCTCGCGAACGCCGGCCTGGATCGAATTGGAGGGTGATGAACGGCTTGATCTGGAGACCGGGCGCGAGATCATTTGCATGGGGCGGGACGCCAACAATCAGTTCGCTCTGGGGGATCGGAGCATCGACCACGTGGAGGCCGTCATCCAGCGTACGGTCGAGGCGGAGTTCGTGCTCATCGATGTCAGCGGCGCGGGAACGGTGCGTGTCAATGGACGCCAGCCCTCGCGGGCGGCGCTCAAGGATGGTGACCGGATCGATGTCGGAGGCGGGCACGTTGCCTTCCGCCGCGCTCCTGGGGACGAGGCGAAGCGTCCGCGCGAACCCCTCGCCTTGCGACCGCGCGTTGGCGAGGCTGATCAGACCAGCGCTGGGGCGGTCTGAGGGTTCTCGCGCACTTGCCAGACCTGACAAGAGAAATATCTAGCTTGCCGCGCGTTTGTGGTCCAAATTTCGACGGCAAGCTTTCGGATCGGCATCGTGATGCTGGAGTTTCTCTACGCCGTTCGTGCCAGCCAGGGCGCCCGCAGCTATCAAGAAGATGCTGCGCAGACGTGGCGTCCTGCCAATGCGCCCACTGCTCGCCCTGACACCGGGACGTTGCTCGCCGTGCTCGCCGACGGCATGGGCGGGCACGCCGGCGGCGCCGTCGCCAGTTCGACCGTTTGCCGCGTGTTCGCGGACGTGTTCGGTCGGTCCGCCGGAACCGACGGCGCGCGGCTCGGCCAAGCGCTCGATGCCGCCAACACGGCGGTTCGCCAAGAGAGTGAGCGCAACGCGACGTTGGCCGGCATGGGCGCGACGGTTGTCGGCGTCTATTTCTCGGCGCGCCGCGCACGCTGGGTGAGCGTCGGCGACAGCCCCATGTTTTTATTCCGTCGCGGCGGCCTGACGCGCTTGAACGAAGACCACTCGCTCGGTCCGGTGCTGGATCGCTTTGTGGCGGAGGGCAAGATGAAGGCCGCCGATGCCCGCCATGATCCCCGCCGGCATTATCTGCGCTCGGCCGTCACCGGCGAGGCGATTGAACTCGTGGACCGCTGCAAGCAGCCGGCGCAGCTCGAGGCGGGAGACGTCATCCTCCTCGCCAGCGATGGCGTGCTCACGCTTGACGATCCTGAAATCGCCTCCGTCATGGCCGTCACGCAGGCGGCGGGAGCCGACGCGATGGCCGAGGCCCTGCTGGCGGCCGTCGATGCCGCCGGCCATCCTCATCAGGATAACACCACGGTGATCGTGGTGATGGCACAAGCCGCCGCCTCTCGCTGAGGCAGCAGCCGATCATGGCCGATCCGCGACGGCGGGTTTGACGGCGCTCGCCCTCGCGTGCCAGCCTGCCGCCTTCGTGTGACACACGTGAGAGGCGACAATGGCAAAGTGCATGGACGGCAAGGTGCTGGTTGTGACGGGCGCCGGCCGGGGAATTGGCCGCGAGATGGCGATCCTGGCGGCCAGGGAAGGCGCCAAGGTCGTCGTCAACGATCTGGGTGCGGCGACCGACGGCGAGGGTGGCGGCAGTCAGGCCCCGGCGGAGGAGGTGGTCGAGATCATCACCAAGGCCGGCGGCAAGGCGGTGGCCAACTTCGAAAGCGTGGCCGAGCCGAAAAGCGCCGAAAATATCATCAAAGCCGCAGTCGATAGTTTCGGCCGCGTCGATGCCGTAATCAACAACGCCGGCATCCTGCGCGATCGCATCTTCCACCGCATGTCGTTCCAGGATTGGGACCAGGTCATCAAGGTGCATCTCTACGGCGCCTTCCTGGTCAGCCGGGCGGCCGCCAACTTCTTCAAGGAGCAGCAATCGGGCGCGCTGCTGCACTTCACCTCGACATCGGGCCTGGTAGGCAACTTCGGTCAGGCCAATTACGCCGCGGCCAAGCTCGGCATCGTCGGCCTGTCGAAATCGATCGCGCTCGACATGGGGCGCTTCAACGTGCGGTCGAACTGCATCTCGCCATTCGCCTGGAGCCGCATGATCGGCACCATCCCGACCGATACGCCCGAGCAGCAGGCGCGCGTCGAGAAGATCAAACGCATGACGCCCGATAAGATTGCACCGCTGGCGATCTTCCTGGTGTCGGATCTGGCCAAGGATGTCACCGGCCAGATCTTTGCCTCGCGCATGCACGAGATCTTCCTGTTCAATCAGAACCGCCCGGTAAGGTCGGTGCACAGCGGCGAGGGCTGGACGCCGCAGCGCATCGCCGAACTCGCGCTGCCGGCGATGCGGCCCTCGTTCACGCCGCTCGAACGCTCGGCCGATGTGTTCTCCTGGGACCCGACGTGAAGGGGCGCGGGGGTGACTTATCCCCGGCGGGCCGGCAGCGCGTAGTGTGGTCCCACTCGCATCACCGAGGGGGCGCGTCCGGAGACGGTCCTGATGAGCGGTGCGGGGGTTGTTCCCGGGGTTAGGGTCCTGCCAAGGACCGGAGTGCCCCCGGCCTGCCACCAGGGTACGGACGACGGTCCGTGCCGAAGTTCGGGGTGTCCGACGCAGCCGGAGGTGGGTGGAGAAAGACAGCAGCTTCGCGGGGCGGTGAGGGAACCGCCATTTTTACACATCGGACCCGCGGCCCTACCGCCCCGTGCCCCTCGATTTTAATGAATCCGCCAGAGCAAGACTCGGCTCCGGCGGCGGATTTGGCGCGTGCTGATGGACTGCCCGGTGTCATCGCTCAGGCGCCCGACTGACGTGCCGGCGTCGTCGCACCCCGCGCGATCCCGATGCCATCGCGCGACCCTCACGGGACCCTCAGGTCGTGTCTCCAAGCACGAGGATTGCCTCCACCCGCTTTGACGGCGCGTGGACATTGGACATAGGATGCCTGTCCCCACGCGGCACCAGGAGGGATCGAAATTGAGCCCTGTCACCGCGTGCGTTCCGACACCGCGCAAGCCGTTCCACAGGCTGAAGTGGATGGAGATTCAGTGACGCAATCACCTTCGCGAATGGACGCGGTCCTGGCTGAGATCGATGTCCGTAACGCCGACGATCCCCGGTTGGAACTCGCGGACGGAGAACTTCGACCGCGCGAGCTGGTCTATTCCGAGCGGATGTCGGAGTGTCTGTCGCGATTGTATCCCGGGGCCTCCGAAGCGTTGCAGATCGCGGCCAGGGCTCAACATATCTGTCGTTGGCAGATTGAACGGGCGGGCTACCCGCTGGGGCGCGACGGCTACAATGCGTGGCGATCGGCGTGCCGCGACCACCACGCGACCATCGTGCGGGCGACCATGCTGCGCCATGGCTATAGCGACACACAGATCGATCATGTGGTCGGCATGATCCGGAAGGTCGACCTGAAGCGGGATCCGGAAAGCCAGGCGCTGGAAAACGTGGTCGCCGTGGTGTTCGCCCAGCATTACCTGGACGCTTTCGTGGCCGACCACCAACATTACAGCGAAGAAAAGCTGGCCGGCATCATCCGGAAGACACTGCGCAAGATGGATGCCGTCGGCCATGCCGCGCTGCTCGCGCTGCCCCTGTCTGCCGGTGTAGCGCGGATCGTCGAGAAAGCAACGCCGTGAGGCCGATGGAGAGCGAGGCACGGGTCCGCGCAACATGGCCGGCGATCGGAATGCGCAACCCGCATGCTCAGCGGACGGGGCGCGTAAATCCCCCCGTTTCGTCGAACGTCGCTCGACCCGCTCCTACTTCGCCGGCGTCTTCCCATAGTCCGCATCCGAGACGGCATCGAGCCATTTCGTCCCCTCGCCCGCGTCGTTGACCTCGGACAGAGCGAGATGCGAAAACAGGTGGCCGGGTGCTGCTCCGTGCCAGTGCCGAGCATCCGGCGGAATGAGGACGGTATCTCCCGGCAGGATCGCTTGCACCGGCTGGCCCTCCTGCTGATAACGGCCAGCACCCGACAAGCAGAACAGCGTCTGACCGACCGGATGCGTATGCCAGAAGGTGCGCGCGCCCGGCGTGAAGGTCACGCGCGTCGCCCGCATGCGTGACGGCTTCTCACCAACCAGCACCTCGTCGGCGTAGACCGTACCGGTAGACGACGTGTTCGGTTGTGTCTTGGTGGCGCGATCGGCGGCGCGGATGAGCTTGGTCATGTGGTCACTCCCGACTTGCTGGAACAGGCC
>JBKJYG010000105.1:0-3665 GCA_046715905.1 Hyphomicrobiaceae bacterium
AGTCCGGCCAACTCAGTATAGAGTTTCTGCCACACGGGCAGATCTGTCCTGCAGCCTCACCACGACGCCCAACTCACCAGCAACACCTTCCTTCCGCGTTGGGCCTTGAGGGAATGGAGTGTGCCGGCGAGATCAGGGAGCGAAAAATCTGGTGCGTCGAGTGCCTGGAGTTGCGCCGACCGCGCTGTCGCACTGGTGCCTAGCACCCAAGTCTCACCCGCCGCATCGTGAGCTATCGGCAGTCCCATGTGCCGCCAGAGCGCCGCAACGTTGATGTCGCCGTCGTCCAAAAACTCGCGCGCGCGTTGCGGCGGCACGGGCACGCAGACGTCCCCCTTGCAGAACCCTTCGGGCTTCAATGCCCATCCGGTCGTTCGCTCAGCTTCGAGTGACGGAAGCCATAGGCCCTCGCCGTCGGCCCGCGCGCCTGCAACGGTGATCACCGACTGCTCTGACAGGATGGTTGTCATGCAAAGGCTCCGTTTGATTTTGGATTGAGGTCACAAACTCATAAACGGGATTCCCAAGATCGGCGAACAATGATTGAGGCTCTCCAACCAGGGATGGCCGGATGGCCCGGCAAATGCCGTCAAGGAACCAGTGCCAGAAGCGAAGATGATCTTGGTGTGTTTCGTTCGGGGCTGAATGTGAGTTCTATCAGATATAAGGTTGTATTTTTTCAATTGGATCAACGCTGTGTTTGGTTGATGTGGCGGAGGAGGCAGGAGTCGAAATATTGTTTAAACCACTGATTATCTGACGAATATCGGCGGACTAGCAAGTCGACCACCTAAGAAACACCCTAAAAACAATAATCCCTCACAGCCCCCGCCGGTCGCCTTTCGTCCGACGGGAGCCAGATCGTGTGGCGGGAGATCGCCACGGCGGCTGCGCTTGGCCGAGGCGATCTCCGCCCGATGCGCGAACCCGCCGCGTCTGCCACAGCTACGCCGAGATGCCGCCGCGATGCTGATGGTCGCCGCCGGCTACGAGGACTGCGACGACGTGTGTATTGCGCGCCGATCCGTCGAAAATGCAGCCCGTCGTAGAGCCGTTCCACAATCTCCCTCATCGGGCGCGCGAGGGGAGCCGGTCGCGCAAGCTCGCCGCCCGCGTCGAGGTGACCCCCCAGCTCTTCCACGCGGACCGGATCTTCACGAAGACGCTGCGGTCGCGAGCGCGGCGCCGCGCCAGCGTGACTTCTTCGTCGCTGCGCCCAAGTAAAATTCGGCGGGGAAGGTTCGACCGACCCGTATCAACAACCCCTCAATTTAGCAGCTGTTGAACTTCTCGCCTGCTGACAAGGCCATGTGAATATGATTCCTTCTGGGCCTGCTGAGCAAGGCGGCTTGGATGCGCGGAATGGATCGGACGTCGGGTTCTTTGTTCTCCTATGTCGGTATCGAGGAGCGGGTACCCTCGAAGCATCCGCTGCGCGTGATCCGCGATATCGTCGACGACGCGCTGGCGGCGTTCGATGCGAAGTTCGCGGCGCTATACGAGGGCCAATTCTCATCTTGACCTACGGCCGAAGTGCCGACCGGGGGCGATCGCAAACTGCCGCCGCGCCCAATTACGATCATCATCGTGTCGGTAGGCGCACGGTGGCCACGGGCACATCAACTGACATATCGGGCCGACAATCTCGCATCGCGCATTCTCGCCCACGCTTACACAACGCCACAAGATCGTGGCATGGTGCGATCGTTTAACCGGCGCAGGGTACTTACCGATGGCAGAACCAAAAAAAATTGCCGCCTTTTGCACGCAATGCCGATCGCGCTGTGGCTGCATCGCAGTCATGGATGCCGGTCGGCTGCTAGGGATCGAACCGTTGCCCGACCATCCCACCGGGCAAAAGCTTTGCCCGAAAGGTCGGGCGGCACCGGAACTTGTTTATCATCCCGAACGCGTGACAAGGCCTCTTCGGCGCACGCAGCCCAAAGGTGCGCTTGATCCGGGCTGGCAGCCGATCAGCTGGGACGCGGCTCTGGCCGAAGTAACAACTCGTATGGCCAAAATCCGCGATGCGTATGGGGCCGAGCAGGTCGCATTCTCCGTTACCTCACCAAGTGGCTCGCACATTTCGGATTCAATCTCTTGGATCGAGCGGTTTATTCGTGCTTACGGCAGTCCAAATACGATCTATGCCACTGAAATCTGTAACTGGCACAAAGACTACGCCTCCCGCTTCACGTATGGCCATGACATTGGAACACCGGATTTTGCCAACACAGACTGCGTGGTTCTTTGGGGTAACAATCCAACCGCGACTTGGCTGGCTCGCAACGTTGAAATACAGAAAGGGCTGAAGAGCGGCGCGCGCATGATCGTGATCGACCCGCGGCCGACGGTGTTTGCAAGACGGGCTACGCAGTGGTTGCAAGTACGGCCTGGAACGGACCAAGCGGTCGCGCTCGGATTGGCAAATCTGCTTATTTCCAGCAAGCGCTTTGATCAGGCTTTTGCCGCCAAGTGGACGAACAGCAGCTTGCTAGTGCGTTCCGACACCGGTCGCTTCCTTCGCGAAAGTGACATTGTGTCGGGTGGACGGGCTGAAGTTCTATTCTCCCGCGCTCAAGATAGCGACACCCTGTTGGCCTACGACCAAGCGTGCGGGAGTTGGACGGAAGCAACAAGGAGGCCGGCACTCTACTGGCATGGTGTCGTTAAAACACTGAACGGTCCCGTTGGGTGTCACACGGCGCTCGAATTGTTCGCACGGGCAGCTGCAGAATTTCCGCCCGAGCGTGTCGCCCAAGTCAGTGGCATCGAACCGAGCGCTCTTGCGAACGCGGCTAAGATTATCGCCGGTGCCGCGTCCGTTGCTTACTACGCCTGGAATGGTGTCGGGCAAAGCGTCACAGCCACACAAACGGATCGCGCGATTTCGATCCTCTATGCCCTCACGGGCAGCTACGGCCGCAAGGGTGGCAACGTACCGGGTAGTGCTGCACTCTTCGGCGATATCTCGGGCCAAGACATGCTTTCTCCGGCGCAGCGTAGCAAGGCGCTCGGTCTTGCCGAACGGCCGTTGGGTCCTGGGCTACACGGCTGGGTAACGGCACGTGATGTCTACCGCGCGACCCTAACAAGGGCTCCCTATCCAGTGCGCATGCTGATGTCGTTCGGCACCAATCTCCTTGTGTCACAGCCCGATCCGGAAGCCGCGCGCAAGGCCCTTTCTGCACTCGAGTTTCATGTTCATGCTGACTTTTTCGTCAATGCGACCGCTCAATACGCCGATATTGTTCTGCCGGTCGCTACATCATGGGAGAGAGAAGGGCTGCGCACCGGCTTCGATGCGAGCTTGGACGGCTTGCGGCGGGTCCAATTGCGGCCACCCGTCATCCCCCCGATTGGCGAAGCACGATCCGACACCGATATCGTAATGGGTCTTTCCGCCCAGCTTGGCCTCAACAAGCAAATGTTCGATCTCGATCCCGATCGGGGTCACAACGCCGCTCTGGCTAAGACGGGCCTGACGGTTGAGATGTTGCGCAGGTCTCCGGCTGGCATCACGGCGGACAGTGCGGTGCAGTTTGACGCTCAATCGATCGTGCTCGAGGGCAGCCCGCGCGGCTATCCGACTCCGACAAGGAAGATCGAGGTCTATGCAGAGCGAGTGTTGCTCTCCGGCTACCAACCGCTACCCGCCTTAGACC
>JBKJYG010000106.1:0-7585 GCA_046715905.1 Hyphomicrobiaceae bacterium
ACGCTGGATTGGGCGCGGCTCGCGCCCGCCTGCCCCGGCTCGGCAGTGCTCTTGACGACGAACAATCCGAGAGCAGGCAGCCACGTCTCGCCGGACCGACGTACCGGAAGTTTTAACCAGTTTGGCGCAAGTTCGGGGTTCGGTCCCTCCTCACGAAGCAACTCCCGCACGGTTTGGCGCATGTCATCATCTACTCCTGCTGGCCGCGAGAGCGATCCCTTTGTTCTGAATCGAGTTTTAGATATCCGAGCGGCTCAAAGCCTGAAAGCGGGTCTTTCGGTGTGCCTGGCAGGGGCAGAGCCTGTGTCGATTGATGCAAGGCTTGTTGAGCGCATGTCTACGGCCTGTATCCAGGTTTTATTGGCCTTTGCCACTGCGGCTGCCGACGCAGGTCTGCCCGTCCGCGTCCTTCAACCCTCTCGGTCTTTCGTTGAAGGCTTCACCAACCTTGGCCTTGAACCCGTCCTGCTGACGCGGAAAGGAGACTAAAATGCGCATTCTTTGTGTCGATGACTCCCCGACCATCCAGGACATGTTGATGGCCACGCTGAAGACAGCGGGTTTCGACACGTTGCAAGCCCAGAATGGGGTCGA
This sequence comes from Hyphomicrobiaceae bacterium, assembly GCA_046715905.1. Taxonomy (GTDB): domain Bacteria; phylum Pseudomonadota; class Alphaproteobacteria; order Rhizobiales; family Hyphomicrobiaceae. The sequence goes on from JBKJYG010000106.1 coordinate 595, forward strand.
GGGGTTGAAGCTTTTAAAAACGGAAGCCGTCGATCTCATCATTACCGACGTCAATATGTGGCTTATGGGCGGTTTTGAGTTCGTGTCCAAGGTTCGTGAAAACCCGGATCATGAATTCACGCCGATTCTTTTCCTCACCACCGAAGATTCAGAAGAGTTCAAGCAGTTAGGTCGGGACGTCGGAGCGACGGGCTGGCTTTGCAAGCCGTTCCATCCCGCTGAGCTCGTCAAGGTTGTCCGTCAGATCAGTCATTGATGGGTCGTTGAAACAGCATCGGCTGGCCGGGATACTGTCTGTGGACGAGCTCGAGCAATTCAAAAAAACGTTCTACCAGGAGTGCGATGAGCTCCTGGGAGCTTTTGAATCGCAATTGTTGGCTCTGATTGCCAATCCGGGCGACGTCGAGGCGGTCAATGCCGCGTTCCGGGCTGTGCACTCCATCAAGGGCGGCGCCGCAGCCTTCGGGTTCAATCGGCTTGTCGAGTTCGCGCACGTGTTTGAGACCGTGCTTGACCTCATGCGTGGTGGACGCATCACGATCAACGAGGGATTGGTTGAGGCCTGCCTCCGAGCAGGCGACGTCATCGCAGATCTCGTTCAGGCTGTGCGTACAGGCATCGAGCTGGAACCACACTTCGAAGCCCACGTCGCGGCGCTGCTGACCGCCACCGCCGGTCTTGATCCCAAGCGTGCCGCCTACTCAGGCAAACCCGCCAAGGCTCCACGCATCGCTGCCGACAGCTCCCCCGGCAACCATCAACCCGTCCGGTATGCCATCAGCTTCCGGCCGCACCTCAATCTCCTGCGCCGAGCGGGCGAGCCGCTGCTGATCATGCGCAACCTCAAAGAGCTCGGCTCTGTCAAGGTCACGGCGGACCTCTCGTCTCTGCCACCCCTAGCCGACCTGGTGCCAACGGATGCCTATCTTGGTTGGACGATCGAGCTCGAGACGGCGGCGGGGCTTGCGCAAATCAATGAGATCTTCGAATTCGTCGAGGGAAGCTGCGCGCTTGAAATCCGCGCGATGGATGCCGCGCCAGCCGACCCGCTGATCGTCGGCGATCCGGCTGGTTTACCCCAAACAGAGTCGACCGCGACCGTTTCTGTCAACCCACCCGATGCCCAGCTCGACGCCAGCGTCGGCACGCCCACCCCCGCCCCGGCTCCGGCCCAAAATCAGCGCCTCTCCACCATCCGCGTGGATCTCGATCGCGTCGATCGCTTGGTTAACCTCGTCGGCGAGGTTGCAATTGCGCACGCGATGGTGCTGCAGCAAATCGACCAAACCCTGATCGATCATAATCCTCAGTTGTTCCAGAGCCTATCGCAGCTCATGCAGCATACGCGAAGCTTGCAAGACAGTGTCATGGCCATCCGCGCGCAACCCATCCGATCGATTTTCTCGCGCATGCCACGGATCGCGCGTGACCTTGCGCTCCAGACCGGAAAGAAAATCACCCTTGAGACCAGCGGCGAAACGACCGAGATCGACAAGACGATCATTGAGGAGCTTTCCGATCCGCTAGTGCACATCATACGTAACGCCGTCGATCACGGCATCGAGCCTGTCGAGGAGCGCCTACGCATAGGAAAGCCGGCGCACGGCACAATTCGGTTGAGCGCGGCCCAACGCGGCAACCGCATCGTCATCCAGGTGAGCGATGATGGACGCGGGATTGATCGCGCCAAAATACGCCGGACGGCGCTAGCGATGAACATGATCGAATCCGACGCGCAGCTCACCGATGAGGAAACCGATAACCTCATCTTCTTGCCGGGCCTCAGTACAGCAAAGACCCTCTCCAATATTTCGGGAAGGGGCGTGGGCATGGACGTTGTGTACCGCAACCTGCAGAAGCTGGGAGGGCGCGTCAGCCTTCGCTCCGAGGAGGGGCGCGGCACGACGATGGTGCTTACTTTGCCGCTCACGCTCGCTGTCCTCGACGGCATGATTATTCGCGCCGGTCATGAGTCGTACGTGATCCCCCTCGGCAATATCATTGAATGTATGTCCATCACACCCCAGCAGGTGAAGACGATTCCAGGGTCGGGCGAGGTCCTCGACGTTCGAGGCGTGCTCATCAAGCTCGTGCGTCTTAGAAAAGTTTTTAATCTACAAAACGTAAGCAAATCTTCGCAGCTTTTGGTCATTCTCGTCGAGCTCGAGAGTAAAGGCGTGATCGGGCTGGTTGTGGATGAGATTGTCGGACAGCAACAAATCGTTATCAAGAGCATCAGAGAAAACTTCCAAAACGTGCCTGGCATTGCTGGCGCCACAATCCTCGGCGATGGCGCTGTCGTGCTGATCTTGGATGTGACGGCGATCTCGGAACTGCCGTCCGCCCGCCGGGCTCCGCAGCTCCAGCCTGACGGGCACGCCCAGCTAGGAAATGTCGCATGAACCAGGCATTCGAAGATATCGGCGCGATACGCCAAGCTGCAGGCGCGGGGCCCGACGGGGCACGGCAATTTGTCATTTTCACCCTGGGATCGCAGCAATACTGCCTGGACATCATGGCGGTGCGCGAAATCCGAGCTTCCAACGTCATTACCCCGCTTCCGAGCTCACCCGATTTCGTGCGTGGGGTCATCAATCTTCGCGGCACTATTGTGCCGATCATCGATTTGCGAATGCGGTTTGATCTTGGTCGCGCCGAGGCTATTCAAAGCCACGTGGTTGTTATCATCATGATCGAATCACGGCTCTACGGGCTGCTTGTGGACGGCGTTTCGGACATCCTGACCGTGCGCCAGAGCGACCTCGCAGCGATCCCCGAAACGGCTGGAGAGAGCCGACACCCGTATTTCGACGGCCTCATCACCCAAGGTGACACCATGCTGATCGTGGTGGCGCTCGAACGCTTGGTGACGTCCTTCGGGACGAGCGGCCATTCGACCATGGCGACAGAAGGAGCGGCACTATGCGCCTGATGCCCGCTCGTCAGACCTGACCCTGTAGCCAGAGAGGTTCAGGTCTCAGTAAAAAATACCGTGTTTGTATATCAGTCAACTTCCATAAAATAATCAGAAGCAGGGGGATTTTGATGACGACGATTGTTGGGGCGGATTCCGTCAAGCTCAGTGGCTTCAGCATTCAGACCAAGCTGGTCAGCGCTATCGGAGCACTCGCCATTTTGCTGATTGTCGGCTTTACTTTGAGCGGCGTGAATGCTTGGCACGACTATCAGACGGCCTCGGAAACGCGGGCCGGCACTAAAGGCACCGATGACTATATCGCTGGCGTTTACGAGCTGCTGATGGAGCGGCTGTATACCAATAATGCTCTTCAGGACGACGGCATCGTAAACAGCTCGGCTCGCGCTGCCATCAACAAGCATCGTCAAAATGCAAAGCAGAAATGGGAAGTCACCAGCATGGCCGCCGTCGAGCGGCTCCAGACTGATGCTGCAAAGCGTGCCGAGGTCCAAGCCGGGACGGTCACGATCAATAATCTGCGCAATCGCGCCGATGCAGCCCTTGCCCTCCCGAAGGCTCAGCGTGACCCGCAGTTGGTCAAAGAGTTCATTCCGGCTATGTCAGCCGTGGTCGCCAAGGCAGTTGAGATGTGGGAAGTCGCCGTCCTTGCATCCTCGGACGAAGATCCAACTACAAAAGAGCTAGCGATCATCAAATTGCTTGCGTGGAAAATCCGTGACATCGCAGGCCATGAGCGGTCGAACATCGCCGCCGCGATTGCGGCACAAGCGCCCCTTTCTCAGGAAAAGCAGATTGCCAACGCTATCATCCGTGGGAAGGTCGACGCTCTTTGGCAAGAACTTGTCGTCATTTCCGGTCTCAATCAACAGTCCGCGAATAGCCATGAAACGGTGCTGGTTCGGACAGCCATAGCCCAGGCCCAACAAGCTTATTTTGTCGAGTTCCGGACACTGGCCGACAAGTTCGTCCAGAAGGGGAATAATGCGACCCAACCGACACCGAACGTCAACCAGGGTCAATCGATCGCGTCGGAGGCCCGTTATGATATGTCGGCGGCCGATTGGGTCGAAGCAACGACACCCAAGCTGTACGCCTTGCTTGGGGTGATGACGGCAGCGGGCATCAGCTCAGAACAGCATACAGTGAAGGAAGAGGCTGCGGCCCGGCTGAAGCTAATTCTTATCGGTACTCTGCTGGTCGTTGGCCTAGCGGCTTCAATGGGTTTCGGGTTCGTGATTATCTTTGGAGTATCACGCCCCCTTCGCAATTTGACCTCCGCTGTCACCCGGCTGGCCAATCGCGATGTTGAGGTTGCGATCCCTGGTGCAGGGCGCGGTGACGAACTCGGCCTGCTCGCGCGCGCGGTAGAAGTTTTCAAGGCAAACACGTTGGCCAAGGATCGGCTGGAAGCCGAATCGGAAGCGCGTGCCGAGGCGGATCGGTTCCAGGCCGAGCTGCGCGAAGCCGAGCGTGCCTTCCACGATGAACTGACGAAACTCGTGGATGCCGCCTCAGCCGGTGACTTCTCCCGCCGGGTCGAACTGGACGGTAAATCCGGCCTCACCGCGCGCCTTGGGCAGGGCTTGAACCAATGGGCCGGGATCGTCAGCGCCGCCTTCGCTCAAGTCAACAAAGTGATGGGCGCCCTTGCCAGCGGCGACCTGACGGCGCGCATGGACGGCAACTACAAAGGCGATCTTCTGCAGCTCAAAACAGATGTCAATCGCATGGGCGATGAGGTTCGCTCGACGGTTGGGCGGATTGCTCAATCGGCTGGTGCCGTCCAGGGGACGACCCAGGAGATAGGGGCCGGTGTGCTCGATCTGGCGGAGCGCACCGAACAGCAGGCGTCTTCACTCGAGGAGACAGCAGCCTCGATGGAAGAAATGTCGGCGATCGTGCGCCAGAGCGCCAACAATGCGCAGGAAGCCAACAACGCGGCGACGGCCACTCGGAACCTAGCCATCAACAGTGTCGAGATCGCCGGTCAGGCCGTCTCTGCCATGTCAAAGATCGAGGACTCTTCGCGGCAGATCACGGAAATCGTGGGGCTCATCGAAGAGATTGCATTCCAAACCAACATCCTGGCGCTCAACGCGGCTGTCGAAGCGGCCCGCGCGGGCGACGCCGGACGTGGCTTTGCGGTGGTAGCCAATGAAGTGCGGGCACTCTCGCAACGGTCGAGCCAGGCTCTGAAGGAAATAAAAACGCAGATCATCAATTCGGACGCGAGTGTGCGCGTGGGCGTGGGGCTCGTGAAACAGGCAGGCGAGTCGTTATCCGAGATTGTCGACTCGGTGAAGAAGGTGGCGAGCCTGGTGGCGGAGATTGCAGCCGCGAGCCAGGAACAGGCCCTTGGCATCGATCAGGTCAGCAAAGCCGTGACCAACATGGATCAGATGACACAGCAGAATGCGGCCCTCGTAGAAGAAACCAACGCTGCGCTGCAATCGGCGCAGAGCCAGGTCGGCGAGTTGAGGAAGGCCGTGGGCTTTTTCAAGACCGGACAGGAGGCGCCAGCGACCCTCCAGCATGTGATCGGCCGACTACCGTCCAGCCAGAATGCAGTGCACCGCCAGCACACGCTTCTTGCGAAAAAGGTTGCAGCACCCCGCAACGGTCGGGCCAACGTCGCGCATGCCGTGGCGCGTGAGGTCGACGAAGGCTGGAAGGAGTTCTGATGGACGAGGTGACAGGCGGAACTCGAGCGGCGATGGCGCGCGGTGCGGGCGATTGTTGGGTCTCTTAACAAAGCCGGCAACGGGTTCATCGGCAGCAAACTCTGATCGTCCGTAAAATCGCTGTGCCGCGCAACAATGGAGGCCCTGCAGCTCTGGCAGTAGCCCACGAGGATGACGAAGGTTGGAAGGAGTTTTGATCGAACCAGTAGAGAACACCATCATGCCCGGACTTCGCATTCCCTCCCGACCACCTCAGCTCGACGCGGATATCAGCCGGGCCGGGCATGCCGACGCGGCACAGATGATGTCGGTCAAGCATTTCAACTTCATCCGTGCGTTTGCCAAAAAACACGCGGCGCTGGCACTGGCCGACCACAAACATAACATGGTGCACCGTCGTGTTTCCAAGCGGCTGCATGCGCTCGGCATCGCGTCATTCGAGAGCTACTGTGCCTTGCTTGCCGGTCCCGACGGCGCCCAGGAGTTGCAGCCGCTCATTAATGCGCTGACCACCAACAAGACCGAGTTTTTTCGCGAGATCTACCACTTCCGCCATCTCGCCACGACGGCGATACCGGCCCTGATCGCGGCTAAGGCCGCTGATCACTCAAGGCGGCTCCGGATCTGGTCAGCGGGCTGCTCGTCCGGCCAGGAGCCGTATTCGATCGCCATCACGCTGCGCGAGTGTCTGGCCGATCTGCCGCAAATCGATGCCAAGATCCTTGCTACCGATATCGATACCGATATTCTCGAGCAGGCGCGCCAGGGCATCTACAAGGCCGATGACATAAGCTCGATCCCGTCCAATCTTCGGGGGCAGTATCTCGAGCCGCTCGCCGGTACGCCCAAGCAGTATCAAATCAATGCGGCGCTACGCGCTCAAGTGCTGTTCAAACAGCTTAACCTGGATGACCAATGGCCCCTCAAAGGCCCATTCGACGTCATCTTCTGCCGCAACGTCGTGATCTATTTTGACAAACCAACGCAGTGCCGTTTGTTCGACAAGTTCGCCAATCTGTTGCACGACGATGGCTTCCTTTACATCGGTCATTCAGAATCGCTCTACCGCGTGAGCGAGCGATTCCAACCCATCGGCCAGTGTATCTATCAGAAAATCGTCTGAATCTCGAGGCCGTGGTCATGATTCGTGCTCTCATTGTCGAAGACTCTGCGGTCATGCGGCAGATCATCGAGTATATTCTTTCGGAGGATCCGGAGATCGAGGTCGTCGGTACTGCGGCAAATCCCATGGCCGCACGGAAACTAATCAGCCTCCTCAATCCCGACGTTCTCACCCTAGATATCAATATGCCCCACCTCGACGGGCATCAGTTTCTTGCCCGCCTCATGCGGTTGCGACCCATGCCTGTCG
>JBKJYG010000107.1:0-3460 GCA_046715905.1 Hyphomicrobiaceae bacterium
GGGTGATTGTGGGGTTCGTCGCCGCGACGACTTGACGATTGCGGGAGGTCACACGGCCTTCGCAGCAGCGGCCCGGAAACCGCTCCCCCTCGACGCCACTTGCCCTTATGAAGGGCGACACAGCTCACCATCGGATCGCCCGCCCATGCAGCCCACGAGCCACGACTTCAAATCCAATGCCCGTTCGGCGCTGGCCGACGCGCAGTTGCAGCGCGCGCTCGGCGGGCTCACGCACGGCGACAGCCTCGTCACAAGGCGGGCGACGGCGCGAGCGCGGCTGCCGGAATTCGAAGCGCTGCGCGATATCGGCCGCGAGATCAAGGACCACACGCTGGCCCATCTCGACCTCTACCTCGAGGCCTGGGAGACGAAGGCCGTGGCGGCCGGCGCGCACGTGCATTTCGCGCTGACGGCTGCCGACGCGCGCCAGATCATCCTCGACATCTGCCGCGCCGCCGACGCGAAGCTCGTGACCAAGGGCAAGTCGATGATCTCGGAGGAGATCGCTCTTAACGCGCACCTCGAAGCGGCCGGCATGGAGGTGGTCGAGACCGACCTTGGCGAATATCTCGTGCAGATCCGCAACGAGACGCCGAGCCACATCATCGCGCCGGCCATCCACTTGACGCAGGAGCAGGTGGAACAGGACTTCCGACGCCTGCACCAGCATCTGCCGAAGCAACGCGTGCTGGTCGAGCCCGCGCAACTCGTCGACGAGGCGCGCCTGATCCTGCGGCAGAAGTTCATCGACGCCGATGTCGGCATCACCGGCGCCAACTTCCTGATCGCGGAAACGGGCTCCTCGGTGATCGTCACCAACGAGGGCAACGGCGATCTCACGCAGTCGCTGGCCAAGACGCATATCGTCATCGCCTCGATCGAGAAGCTGGTGCCGACGCTGGAAGATGCGTCCACGATCCTGCGGCTGCTCCCCCGCTCGGCCACCGGCCAGGAGATCGCGACCTACGTCACATTCTCGACCGGACCAAAGCGGAAGGGGGATCCGGACGGGCCCGAGCACTATCACGTGGTGGTGCTCGATAACGGGCGCTCGGCCTTGCTCGACACGCCCTTCCGCGAAGCCTTGCGCTGCATCCGCTGCGGCGCCTGCATGAACCACTGCCCGGTGTATGGCGCGGTCGGCGGCCATGCCTACGGCTGGGTCTATCCCGGTCCCATCGGGGCGGTGCTCAACCCGGCGCTGATCGGCGTCAAGGAGGCCGGGCATCTGCCCAACGCCTCGACCTTCTGCGGGCGCTGCGAGGCCGTGTGCCCGATGAAAATCCCGCTGCCGAAGCTGATGCGGGATTGGCGGACAGTCGAGTTCCAGAGCGGCGGCGGCACACGCTTCTATCGCGCAGGTCTGGCGGTGTGGGGCTATTTCGCACGGCGGCCGCGCCTCTATCACGCGGCGAGCCGCCTCGGCATTGCCCTGCTGGGAGCGCTGGGCCGGGGACGTGGTGCGTTCACCTGGTTGCCCTTCGCCGGCGGCTGGACCCGGCATCGCGATCTGCCCGTGCCGCAAGGGCGGACGTTCCAGCAGCTCTGGGCCGAGCAGCAGGCCGGGGTCGAGCGGCAGCCTGCCGTGAGGCGCCGGATGGGCGCCGCGCCATGAGCCCAATCAGCAGCGACCCGCGCCGCGCCGCGCTCTATGCCCGCTTGCGACGCGCGCTCGATGACGGCACCTCGCAACGCGCGCGAGCCGAGGCCGTGGCGCAGCGGCTGGCCGCGCCGCCCACGCATCTGCTGCCCGCGCGCACAGGCGGCACGCCGGCCGAGTGCCGCGCCATGCTGACGGGATACCTGCAGGGCCAGTCGGCAACGGTGGTCGATGTCGTCGATGCGGCTGGCGTGCCGGCGGCGGTGGCTCAGTTCCTGCGTCAGTCGAACCTGCCTCTGGGCGTGCGCATGGGCGCCGATGAGCGCCTGGCCGGCCTGCCATGGGCGCGCGAGCCTGCGCTGACGACCGATGTCGGTGCGGCAACGGCTAGGGACGAGGTTGGCCTTTCCTACGCGCTCTCGGGTGTGGCCGAGACCGGCACGCTGGTGCTGGCGTCGGGGCAGGCCAACCCGGTGACACTGAACTACCTGCCCGAGACGCACATTGTCGTGCTCGACGCCCGGGACATCGTCGGCGGCTACGAGCAGGCGTTCGATGGCGTGCGCTCGGCGCTGGGCCGCACCGTCATGCCGCGGACCTTGAATTTTGTGTCCGGGCCGTCGCGGACGGGTGACATTGGCGGCCGACTGGTGATGGGTGCGCACGGGCCGCGACGAATGTGCGTGATCATCGTTGGCTAAGCGATGGCATCAGGCGGGGATCTGCACTTGCAGCATGCGGCCGCCGCGCCGGATGGAGAGCTGCCACACGCGCGGGCGCTGCTTGAGCGATTGCTCCAGCGTCGCGACGGCAACGATCGGTGTGGTGCCGACCGTGACGATGTCGTCGCCCGGCCTGAGCCCGATCCGGCCCGCCACCGACCCCGTCTTCACCTGAAGCACGACCACGCCCTCATCCTCATCAAGGCCCAATTCCTCGGCAAGCGCGGGCTGCAGATTGGCCACGCGTGTGCCATCGAGAGGATGCTGGCCGGCAAGGTTGCGGGCGTCGTCGCGAGCGACTTTGGGCGCCGGCTCGAGCGCGAGGGTGAGGGCAATCGGCCGGCCCTTCCGGCGCACGTCGAGCTCGGCCGTATTGCCGATGCCGCGCGTGGTCAGCCGATAGTTCAGCCCGCGCGGGTCGCCGACCTCGTGCCCGTCGACGCCCACGATCACGTCATCGGGTAGTAGCCCGGCCTTGGCGGCGCTGCTGCCCGCATGCACCCGCGAGACGAGGGCGCCCAGGCTACGCTCGAGCCCCAGCGTGGCGGCGAGTTCACGCGTGACCGTTGCGAGCTTGGCGCCGAGCCAGGGCCGCTCGAGCTTGCGCCCGGTGATCGCGCTGTCGGCAAACAGCTTGACGAGATTGGACGGGATCGCAAAGCCGATGCCATGCGAGCCGCCCGAGCGCGAGTAGATCGCCGTATTGATGCCGACGAGGCGGCCCGACATGTCGACCAGCGCGCCGCCCGAATTGCCGGGGTTGATGGCGGCATCGGTCTGGATGAAGACCTGTGCATCCGACTTGCCGATCTCCGAGCGCGCCAGACCCGACACGATACCCTGGGTGACGGTCTGGCCGACGCCGAAGGGGTTGCCGATGGCGAGCACGATGTCGCCGACCTCAAGATTATCGCTGTCCTCGATCTGTAGCGACGGAAACGGCCCGTCGCCGCCCTCGAGCCGCAGCACGGCGATATCCATCTTCTCGTCCTGGCTGATGATCTTGGCGCCGAACTCGCGCTTGTCGGCCAGAACGATGCGGATCTCGGCCGTGCCGCCGACCTTGACCACGTGCGTGTTGGTGATGACGATGACGTCGGGGGAGACGATGACGCCCGAGCCCATAGAGCTCAGCATG
>JBKJYG010000108.1:0-5932 GCA_046715905.1 Hyphomicrobiaceae bacterium
TCGACACCGGGATATCGGGAAAGATCCTGATCCATACCCGCCCCGCACGCTTCATGTGCCGCGTGAAGGCGCGAAGTGCCGCCTCGATCTGGCGCGCGCTGAGGCGCTCCGGCTCGATCGCTTTGAGCCCATGCGAGCCGAAATTGAGCGACGTACCGCTTTTCGACTGACGATGGATCCGGCCCTTGAAGGCCTTCCGAAATTTTGTGCGCTTCGGTTGCAACATATTGTGTGTCCTGATGCGAGCGCCCTAACCGGACGCCTGTTGGAGTGGGGGCCTTGCCCCACTCCTATGTCTGTCGACGCTAGGTTCGCTCCCGGTCACCGCGCGGGCCGCGGTCGCCGCGATCACCCCGCTCGTTGTCCCGGCGCGGACGTCCACCACCGCCACCTTCCTGCGACTCGGCCGATCGCCTCTCGGACGCCATGGGATCGTGTTCCATGATCTCGCCCTTGAAAATCCAGACTTTGACGCCGATGATGCCGTAAGCCGTGCGGGCGATGCCGTAACCGAAATCGATGTCGGCGCGCAGCGTGTGCAGCGGCACCCGGCCCTCGGGATACCACTCGACCCGTGCAATCTCCGCGCCGCCGAGGCGGCCGGATACGTTGATACGAATGCCCAGCGCTCCCAGGCGCAACGCCGATTGGACCGACCGCTTCATGGCCCGGCGGAACGCCACGCGGCGCTCGAGCTGCTGGGCGATGGTCTCGGCCACCAGCACCGCGTCGATCTCGGGTTTGCGGACCTCGACGATGTTGAGGTGGACTTCCGAGGCGGTGAGGCCGGCCAGCGCCCCGCGCAGCTTTTCGATATCCGCACCCTTCTTGCCGATCAGGATGCCCGGCCGTGCCGAGTAGACGGTCACCCGGCATTTGCGATGCGGGCGCTCGATCACCACCTTGGAGATGCCGGCCTGACGCTGTTGCGCCAGGATATGCTTCCGGATGCTTATGTCCTCGTGCAGCAGCCGGCCATACTCGGCCCGGCCCGCGAACCAGCGGCTGTCCCAGGTACGGTTGATGCCGAGGCGGAGCCCGACGGGGTTGACCTTGTGGCCCATCAGTTCGGCTCCTCTGCTGCTGCGACAACCGGCGCCGCCGCCTCACGGACAATCACCGTGATCTGGGAAAACGGCTTGAAGATACGCGATCCCTTGCCCCGGCCCCGGGCGTGGAAGCGTTTCATCACCAGATTTTTGCCGACCCAAGCTTCGGATACGACAAGATCGTTGACGTCGAGGCCGTGGTTATTCTCGGCATTGGCGACCGCGCTCATGACGCACTTGCGGACATCGAGCGCGATGCGCTTGCGGGAGAATTCCAGCTCGGCCAGGGCCGAGTCGATTTTTTTGCCGCGGATCATCTGCGCGACAAGGTTCAGCTTCTGCGGTGACACCCGAAGGTTTTTCGTCACAGCTTGCGCTGCCTTGTCGGAGAGACTTCGCTCGCGTTTGGGCTTGCCCATGTTACCTTGCCTTCACAGCTTTTTTGTCACCGCTGTGGCCGTGGAACGAGCGCGTCGGCGAAAACTCACCGAACTTGTGCCCGACCATGTCCTCATTGACGGCGACCGGAATATGCTTGTGACCGTTGTAGACACCGAACGTCAGACCGACGAACTGGGGCAGGATCGTCGACCGCCGCGACCAGATCCTGATGATCTCGTTGCGACCCGCCGCCCGCACCTTCTCCGCCTTCTTCAGCACGTGAATGTCGACGAACGGACCTTTCCAGACCGAGCGTGCCACGATTGTTGCTCCTTCGATGCCTTGCCGCCGCGGGTTACTTCGAGCGCGAGCGGATGATGTACTTGTCGGTCGACTTGTTCTTGCGTGTCTTGTAGCCCTTGGTCGGCTTGCCCCAAGGCGTCGCCCAGTGCTTGCCGCCCTTCGTGCGTCCGCCATTGGGATGGTCGACGGGGTTCATGGCGATGGAGCGCACGGTTGGACGCGTTCCCATCCAGCGGGTGCGGCCAGCCTTGCTGATCGAGATATTGCCGTGGTCGGGGTTGGACACCGCGCCGACCGTCGCCATGCACTCATGCCGCACCCGGCGGGTCTCCCCCGAACTCAGCTTGATGATGGCCCACCCAGCGTCGCGCCCGACCAGCTGCACATAGGCGCCTGCCGAACGGGCGAGCTGGCCCCCGCGACCCTGTTTCAGCTCGACGTTGTGCACGATAGTGCCGATCGGCATGGCCGACAGCGGCATCGCATTGCCGGGCTTGACGTCAACCTTGGCGCCGGCGATGACCTTGTCGCCGACCGCCAGACGCTGCGGCGCCAGGATGTAGGCCTGCTGGCCGTCCTCGTAGGCGATCAGGGCGATGAAAGCCGTGCGGTTGGGATCATACTCCAGCCGCTCCACGGTCGCCGGCACGTCGGCCTTGCGGCGGCGGAAGTCAACCAGCCTGTAGGTCCGCTTATGGCCGCCGCCGATGTGACGCGTGGTGATGCGGCCATGCACGTTGCGGCCGCCGGTCTTGGACTTGCCCTCGGTCAGCATCTTGACCGGGCCGCCCTTCCACAGGTGCGAGCGGTCCACCAGCACGAGCTGGCGCAGGCCTGGGGACGTCGGACGATAGGTTTTCAATGCCATGGCTGTATCTGTCCTCAGACGCCAGTCGTGACGTCGATGGTCTGGCCTTCATCGAGCGTCACGATGGCTTTCTTGACGTCACTCTGCAGGGCCACGATGCCGCGGAACGCCTTCTTCTTGCCCTTGCGGACCAGCGTGTTCACGGCCTTCACCTTGACGTCGAACAACTGCTCGACGGCAGCCTTGATCTCGGGCTTCGTGGCGTTGCGCGCCACGTTGAAGATCACCTGATTCGACTCCGAGGCGAGCGTCGCCTTCTCTGTGATCACCGGCGAGCGGATGACGTCGTAGGCCTTGGTCGATTTCGTCATTTGAACCGCTCCTCGAGCGCCGTCACGGCCGCCTGCGTCAGCACCAGCTTTTTGCGGCGGAGAATATCGTAGACGTTGATGCCCTGGACCGGCAGCACGTCGATGTTGGGAATATTGCGGGCGGCACGGGCAAACCCCGGATCGAGTTCGCGGCCGTCGATGAACAAGGCGTTGGTCAGGCCGAGTTTTTCAAATTGCGTGCGTAGCCCCTTCGTCTTGCCATCGGGCGCTTCGGCTTTTTCGATCAGCACCAGTTCGCCGGCCTTCGCCTTGGCGGAGAGAGCGAGCCGCAGAGCCAGCGCCCGCACCTTCTTCGGCATATCGATGGCATGGTCACGGGGCTTGGGACCGAAGGCCTTGCCGCCGCCCCGGAACTGCGGCGCCGACTTGTCGCCATGGCGGGCACCGCCCGAACCTTTCTGCTTGTACATCTTCTTGCCGGTCACATTGACCTCAGACCGGTCTTGCGCGTGATGCGTTCCCGCCATTCGCTTCAATTGCTGCCAGCGCACCATGCGGTGCAGAATGTCGGCCCTCGGCTCGAGATTGAAAATCTCGTCCCGGAGTTCGACCGAGCCTGCCGCGCCGGCTTCCAGCGTAGTGATGTCCGCGCGCATCAGGCCTGCTCCTTGACTTCAATGCTGCCGGCTTCCGCGGGCTTGCGGAAGGCGCCGGGCTTGGGAGCCTCCTTCGGCAGGGCACGCTTGACGGCATCCCTCACCAGCACCCAGCCGCCCTTCGTGCCCGGAACGGCGCCCCGCACCAGCACGAGGCCACGCGGAACGTCGGTCCCGACGACCTCCAGATTGAGCGTCGTAATCTTCTTGTTGCCCATTTGGCCAGCCATTTTCTTGCCTTTGAAGACCTTGCCCGGATCCTGGCGCTGTCCCGTCGAGCCATGCGCGCGGTGCGTCACCGACACGCCGTGGGTTGCCCGAAGCCCGCCGAAGTTCCAGCGCTTCATGGCGGCCTGGAATCCCTTGCCGGTGCTCGTGCCTGTGACATCGACCATCTGACCTTTGACGAAATGATCCGCCGTGATGGTCGAGCCCACGTCGATCAGGTTCTCAGGGCTGACGCGGAATTCGACCAGCCGACGCTTCGGCTCGACCTTGGCGCGGGCGAAATTCTCGCGCTCGGCCCTCGAGATGCGCGAGGGCTTACGCTGCCCCGCACCAAGCTGAAGGGCGGTGTAGCCATTCTTCTCAGCCGTGCGCTGAGCGACGACTTGAACATTGTCGAGTTTCAAGACCGTCACGGGAATATGCTCCCCTTGGTCTGTAAAGACCCGGGTCATACCCACCTTAAGTGCAACCACTCCGGAACGCATGGCGTGCATTCCTTTCCTCGTTCAGTGCCCGCGGCCAAGACCTGACCTGCTCGAGCCCCTTGATGCCTCAGAGCTTGATCTCGACGTCGACGCCCGCGGCAAGATCGAGCTTCATCAGCGCGTCCACCGTCTGCGGCGTCGGATCGACGATATCGAGCATTCGCTTGTGCGTGCGCATTTCGAACTGCTCACGGCTTTTCTTGTCTACATGCGGCGAGCGATTGACCGTGAACTTTTCGATGCGCGTCGGCAGCGGGATCGGCCCGCGAACCTCAGCGCCCGTCCGCTTGGCGGTGTTCACGATCTCGCGCGTCGACGCATCGAGAATCCGATGATCGAAGGCTTTGAGGCGGATACGTATGTTCTGACCGTTCATGGGTCTCAAGCTCTTTCAGGTTCGTCCATCATTGCACCCCATTGCACCCCGTCGGCCAAGCCGGTCGAGGCTGGCGGGGCCGCGCGTCGGGTCCGGCTACTCCACGATCTTGGTCACCACGCCCGCACCCACCGTGCGGCCGCCCTCCCGGATCGCAAACCGCACCTTCTCCTCCATCGCGATCGGCTGGATCAGCTCAACCGCAAACTCCGCGTTGTCCCCCGGCATCACCATCTCCGTCCCCTCCTTCAGCGTCACAACCCCCGTCACGTCCGTCGTGCGGAAGTAAAACTGCGGACGGTAGTTGTTGAAGAACGGCGTGTGCCGCCCACCCTCCTCCTTGGTCAGGATGTAGGCCTCGGCCATGAACTTCTTGTGCGGCTTGACGCTGCCCGGCTTGGCCAGAACCTGGCCCCGCTCAACAGCCTCCTTCTCAATCCCACGCAGCAGGCACCCCACGTTGTCGCCAGCCTCACCCGCATCCAGCAGCTTGCGGAACATCTCGACGCCCGTCACGATCGTCTTCTGCGTGTCCTTCAGCCCCACGATCTCGGCTTCCTCGCCAACCTTGATCTTGCCCCGCTCGATCCGGCCCGTCACCACCGTGCCGCGCCCCGAAATCGAGAACACGTCCTCGATCGGCATCAGGAACGGCTTGTCCACCGCCCGCTCAGGCTGCGGAATGTAGCTGTCCAGCGCGTCGTAAAGCTGCAGGATCGCCTCGTCCGCAAGCGGACCCTTCTCCCCGTTCAAGGCCTGGATCGCCGCACCCCGGATCACCGGCACGTCGTCGCCGGGAAACTGGTACACCTTCAACAGCTCCCGTACCTCGAGCTCCACCAGGTCCAGCAGTTCCTGGTCGTCCACCACATCGCACTTGTTCAAAAACACCACGATGTAGGGCACGCCAACCTGGCGCGCCAACAGGATGTGCTCGCGCGTCTGCGGCATCGGACCATCAACCGCCGAAACCACCAGGATGGCGCCGTCCATCTGCGCCGCACCCGTGATCATGTTCTTCACGTAGTCCGCATGACCCGGGCAATCAACGTGCGCGTAATGACGCTTGTCCGTCGAGTACTCCACGTGGCTCGTCGATATCGTCAGGATCTTCGTCGGATCCCGCCGACCCTGGCTCTCCGACGCCTTCGCCACCTCGTCATACGCTATCGCCGTCTTGGTCCAGCCCTTGTCAGCCGAAACCTTCGTCAGCGCCGCCGTCAAAGTCGTCTTGCCGTGGTCAACGTGGCCGATCGTGCCCACGTTAACGTGCGGCTTGCTGCGATCGAACTTTTCCTTGCCCATCGGTGGCTC
>JBKJYG010000109.1:0-3182 GCA_046715905.1 Hyphomicrobiaceae bacterium
CCAACGTGCCTCCCGATCGCCTGGCGGGCGTGATCATGATCACCGACGGGCAGGTGCACGACGTCCCGCCATCGGCGGCCGGGTTGGGCTTTGATGCGCCCGTGCACGCGCTGCTGACGGGCCGGCCGGACGAATTCGACCGCCGGATCGACGTCATCAAGGCGCCGAAGTTCGGCATCGTCGGACAGTCGCGCGAGATCGAGGTCGCGGTTCGGGAGACAGGACGGCGTACGCGCGCGGGCGAAACGGTGACGCTCAAAATCCGTCGCGAGGGACGGCCGGACGAGACGCGCCGGACCGAGATCGACCGCCGCGTGACTTTGCTGATGGCCTTCCCGCACTCGGGCACCAACATCGTCGAGATCGAGCTCGAACCGGTGGACGGGGAGCTGACGCCGGCCAACAATCGCGTGGTAATCGCCGCCGAGGGCGTGCGCGAGAACCTGCGCGTACTGCTCGTCTCGGGTGAGCCACATGCGGGCGAGCGCACCTGGCGCAATTTGCTGAAGTCGGATGCCGCCGTCGACCTCGTCCACTTCACCATTCTGCGTCCGCCCGAGAAGCACGACGGAACGCCCATTCATCAGCTTTCACTGATCGCTTTTCCGACCCGCGAGCTCTTTTCTGAGAAGATCAAGGATTTCGATCTCATCATCTTCGACCGCTACCAGCATCGGGGCATTCTGCCGATGCTCTACTACGACAACATCGCGCGCTACGTCGAACGCACGGGCGGCGCGCTGCTGATTGCGGCGGGCGACGATTATGCCGGCAGCGCCAGCCTGCATCGCACGCCGCTGGCCTCGGTGCTTCCCGCCGTGCCGTCGGGGCGCGTCATCGAAGAGCCGTTCAAGGCCCGCGTCAGCGGCGATGGGCTCAAACACCCCGTGACCCGAGATCTGCCTGGCACCTCCAAGCAAGGCGGCGAGCCGAGCTGGGGACGCTGGCTCCGGCAAGTGGAGGCCCAGCCGACCCGCGGCCGGACGGTCATGAGTGGGGCTGAGGGTAAGCCGCTGCTGCAGCTTGATCGCATGGGGAAAGGGCGGGTGGCGCTGCTCCTCTCCGATCACGCTTGGCTGTGGGCCCGCGGGTACGAGGGGGGTGGCCCGCACACCGACCTGCTGCGGCGGACGTCGCACTGGCTGATGAAGGAGCCCGACCTTGAGGAAGAACGCCTGATGGCCAGCGCCAAGGGGCTGAAGCTCACGGTCGAGCGGCGCTCCATGGAAGACCGCGTCGATCCGGTCACCTTGTCGGCACCGGGCGGAGAGACCTCGACGATTACGCTCGACAGCTCCGAAGCCGGCGTCTGGCGCAGCACAATCGATGTCAAGACTCCGGGGCTCTACAAGCTGCAGGCGTCCTCGCCCAACGGTCTGCTGACCGCGGTCGCACACGCCGGTATCGATGACGCGCGCGAGATGACCGAGGTCACGGCGACCGATGCGCGGATGAAACCGATCGCGCAGGCAACGGGGGGCGGCGTGTTCTGGACGCGAGGCAGCGGACTGCTGTCAAGCGTTGGCGCGGCCACTGGCGCGGTCGATGTTCCGCGTGTTTCATTATTGGCCAATGCCCGTGCGCTCGCTGGATCGGGTTGGCTCGGATTACGCGATCGCGAAGCGCATGTGACGCGTGGCGTAACCTTAACGCCCATGTTTACCGGCCTGTTGGCGCTGGCCGCTTTGCTGGCCTTCATCACGCTCGCCTGGTGGCGCGAAGGCCGCTGATTTTATTACGATTAGTGGCAGCGAGCCTTTGGCCAGCACAACAAAATGCTGACGTTGGAACTGGACCTCCCCGGATTTAGTGGAGAGCTACTCGCTCTTGCCCGTTTCCGGTCCGGTTGGCTGCCTCGAAGGTGGCCGGGCTGACGTATCCGAGACCGGAGTGCCGCCTGCGAGGGTTATAGAACCCCTCGATGTATTGGCCAATCGCTTTGCTGGCCTGGTCGCGGGTCGTGAATGACATGCGCCAGATGAGTTCGGACTTGATGGTCTTGAACACCGTCTCGACCATGGCGTTGTCGTAGCAATTGCAGCGCCCGCTCATCGACGCGATGAAGCCGTGGTCGCGTACGAGGCGGCGATACTCGGCCGAGCAATATTGGCTGCCACGGTCGGAGTGATGAATGAGCCCCGCCGGCGGTTGTCGTAGGATGATGGCGCGCCGCAGGGCATCCATTGCCAAGCCTCTTTTCATCCTGTCGCTGATCGACCAGCCGACGATCTTGCGCGAGTAGAGATCCAGGACGATCGCCAGATAGAGCCAGCCCTCCGCGGTCCAGACGTACGAGATGTCAACGCCCCATTTCTGATCCGGTGCTTCCGCTTTGAAATCCTGATCGAGAACGTTCGGCGCGACAGGTCCGCCATGATCACTGTCCGTCGTTTTCTTGAACCGCGTCTTCTGCCTTGCTTTCAGCCCATTTTCGCTCATCAGCCGCGCCACTCTGTGACGTCCTATTGCCAAGCCACTTTCTTGCAGTTCGGCATGCATGCGCGGGCTTCCGTAAGTCTCGTTGGACGTCGAGAACTCGGCGCGGATGTGGGCCAGAATGATCATGTCGTCCGTCTGGCGCTGGCTCGCCGGTCGGTTCTTCCAGGCATAGAATCCACTCACGCTGACGTTCAAGACAGCGCACGCTGTCTCGATCGGAACCTCAGCCTTCTTTGCATCGATCAACGCAAAACTCATCGACTTGTCTCCTTGGCAAAGAAGGCGGTCGCTTTTTTTAATAAGTCCCTCTCTGCCCGGAGGAGGTCATTTTCCCGACGCAAGCGGGCCAGTTCCTTCTCGACATCCTCGTGTGGCCCAGCCATCAACTCCGCGCGATCCAGTTTCCGCTTCCACGTGCCCAGCGACGACATGCCGATACCCAGATCGTCGGCAACCGCTTTGATCGTCCGCCCACTGGTCGTCAAAATCCGTACTGCTTCCCGCCGGAACGCATCGTCGATCACGCGTCCCTTGTCCGACTTTGACTTGCCCATTCCCGCTCCTCTGATTCTTCAAAACTATCAGAAAAGCCCTCCACTCTTTCGGGGGAAGTCCAGCTGCTTTCCTCATCGTCGATAACGGCGACGACGTCGAGGATGCGCGATCCTCGCCGGAAACGGTGTCCCGGGCCGATGTTCGGGCGAAAGCGCAGCAAAACCTCATGCGTGAGCTCACCGCTGCGG
>JBKJYG010000110.1:0-3136 GCA_046715905.1 Hyphomicrobiaceae bacterium
TCTTCCTGCAAGTTGACGAGCCGATCCGTCAGATCGAGTTGCAGCTCGATCTGGTCATAGCGCTGCATGAACGCACAAATGGCCGGACCGATTAAAGTTTCGCCATAGCTGACGGGCGCCGATACGCGCAGCCGACCTTTGGGATGATCGACATTGGCGCTTAGGGCGGCACGCGCATCCTCGATGTCGGCCAAGATCCGCTCGACGAAGCCGAGGAGTTTCAGTCCCTCCTCCGTTATTCGAATGGATCGGGTGGTCCTATCAAACAACCGAGCAGAAAGTTCTTCTTCAAGCGCCTGGATGCGTTTCGATATCGTCCCGGGAGTTAGCCCGAGTTCCAGTCCGACAGCCGACAGATTCTGCAAGGCAGCGACCCTGGCAAAAATCCGCATATCTTGAACGTCCATTATCGGGACACTTTCCTAACGATGGATGTGCGCATCTTCGCGGCCAAATTCTGTCAGTGGTAGATGGTACGAACCGAGGAGGCTTCAAAGGGCCAAGGCGGCGGTTAACGTAAACGTAATACGCGCCAAGCCGCTGCCGCGACAAGCAGTCCTCAATCACACATCTTGGATGTGCTGTTTGTAAGAGCCCAGTCGAAGCAGGGCTTCACTCATCCGACGCGCTGCGGGCGCACCCAGCGCTCCGGCCGGCCCGCTGCAATCCGGCTGCCATGCGGCCTCGCCCGCTCAAAAGCGCCGCAACAGGCGGTCGATGTAATCGAGCTCGAGGGCCGGCCGCGTCGGCTCGCCCATGCGACGGCGCAACTCTTCCAGGATCTCTCGCGCACGCTGGATATCGATCTCGTCGGGCACCTTCACCGACTGTCCAAGGTCGGGTCCATCGGTCGACTGCGGACGGCCAAGCGGGTCACGCGGCGCATCACCCGCACGGCCATACTGGGACGGCATTTGCCGCAGCATCTGCTGCGCCATCGACTGGGCGCCTTGCCGCAATTGCTCCAGGGCCTGTTGCTCGGCCCGCGTGGCACCCTCTAAGTCGCCTTGTCGCAATGCGCGTTCAGCATCCTGCATCGATTGCTCGGCGCCGTCGAGCTGAGGCGAACCGGGCATTCCGAGCTCCCGCATGCCATTGCGCAACTGACCAAGCCGGTCCCGAAGCGCGCCCTGGCGCTGACCGAGGTCACGCCGGCCTTGGCCCGGACCACGCTGCCCTCCTTGGCCTTGCTGCCCCTGCTGGCCTTGCTGCCCCTGTTGGCCGCGCTGACCTCGTTGCCCGCGCTGACCTTGCTGTCCTTGGCCCTGTTGGCCTTGCTGGCCCTGTTGGCCCTGTTGGCCCTGTTGGCCTTGCTGACCCTCGCCGTCCTGCTCGCGCTGCTCTCCGAATGTGTCGTCCAGGAGCTGCTGCTGCTGGCCGATGATGTCGCCAAATTGGTTCATCATCTGCATCATCTGCTGACCCTGCTGGCCTTGACCTTGGGCCATGCGTCCGGACTGCAGTTGCTCGAGCAGATCGCGCAACTGGCTCAGCATTTGTTGCGCACTGTCGCGCGAGCCCTGCCGCGCCATATTCTCGATATCGCGCATCATTTTATCGAGATCCTGCGGCCGGATCATCTGATTCTGCGACAGGCCAGGCGGCATCTGCATGGGCGGTTGACCCTCCGCCTGCTTGGCCAGTTGCTGCATGAACTCGTTGAGCGCTTGACGCAGCTCATTCATGCGTTCCTTGATCTCTTCGTCCGAAGCCCCATCCTCCAGGGCCTTGGACAGCTTTTCCTGGGCTTCCCGCAGGGCCCGCTCAGCGTCCGAAAGATTACCGTCTTCGAGCCGCAAGGCGACATGCCAGAGCTGCTCGGCGATGGTCTTCAGCGACGCTTTCGAACTGTCGTTGCGCAAGCGCCAGAATGCCGACCGAAGGCCAAGGTAGGCCCGTTGATCGGTGAAAAATCCTTCGGGCTCGATGCTGATCGCTTCCAGCCCTTCCAGCACGAAGGCTCGATTGCGTGGATCTTCGAGCAGCAGCTTGCGCTGCTCGACGACGGCGCGCGCAATCGGGTTCTGGAAATTGCGCTGCGGCAGCACGAACTCGTGCACGTCGCTGACGCCGGTCTGACCGGCCTGATCCTTGGCGGTGAGCTGGAGCCGCACCCGCATCCCGGCCCAGGGGTGGCCCGCCAGCTCGTGATAGCTCGATCCCTGGCCTTCCTTGGCGTTGGCGCGCGGCAACCGAAGCGCCAGCACCGGCGGCCGCTCAAGCGGGGGGCGCGCGCCTTTGTTACGCACCCGCCGCGCCCAGCTCGTGGCCTCATCACCTGTCTTCGGACGCGCGCGCGTGATCCGGCTCTCTGCCGAGACGACGCCGTAATCATCCTCGATCTTGAAACTCAGCTTCAATGCCCCGCGAGGCATCTTCTCGGGCTCTTTCACCAGCGAGATTTTCGGCGGCTGGTCGGGAATGACGCGGAACGTCCAAGGGCCGACGCCCGACACACCGACAGCTCTGATTGTAGCCGAACTCTTCAACTCGAGCTTCGCCTCGGCGATCGACGACACGGACGGCAGGATGGTCCCCTGTTTCGCTCCGCCTGCCGCCTCCGGCGTGGGCTGGGGCGCCCCACCCGAAGCTTGCGGTGGCGTAGCTGCCACGCGGCGGCTCGCCTGACCCTCCACCTTGACGTCGAGCGCTAGATCCTTCACGCCGCTGGCGCGAACGGTGAGCACGCTCATCTCGGGCACCTCGATGGCGGCAACGGTCGCAGCTTGACCGCCGGCGCCCAGCGTGCGGCCTCCGTCCACCAGGATCATCGGCGGCCGCCCGGTGTAGGCGGGCGGCGTCAGCCACACGTCAAGACGCGCCTCGAGCCCGGGGACGGGAACTCCGAATCGGAACGCAGATGCAAGGCGATCGGAGGCGCTGTCGCCAACCAGCAGAACCAGCAACGCCATCAGCATCACCAGCAGCCCGCGCAAGGCAAACGGGTCCAGACGATCGGCGCGGGGCGAGGGATTGCCGACCCGCAGCTTGGACAGCATGTCCGAAAGGCGCACGCGATGCGCTCGCCACAGAGCATGAGTAACAGGGTTATCAGCCGAGCCTGTTAGATGATCCTCGTAGCTCGATGCCGGACGGTGTGGCACGCCGGAGCGCACTTCGAGGCGCCGTATAGCCT
>JBKJYG010000111.1:0-4770 GCA_046715905.1 Hyphomicrobiaceae bacterium
GGCCGGGTCTACGTGATCAACAAGACCAATCGCCGGTTCAAGGCCCGTCAAGGTTGAACACGGAGAGCGCGCGCGCTGGCGGCTGGGCCTGTCCGAATTGCCCAACCGTCCGCTTGGTGCTTTGACGCCGGCATCGCCGCGCACTAGATAGGGTGCATGCACAGGTTGATCACCCCATCCCGCTTGACAGTGCTGCTTGGTTTCACGCTCGCGACAGCGATGCCGGCTGCCTCCGCTCTCGCCCAGCGCAAGTCGGAACCGCTGCCGGCGCCGCAAGCGGCCGAGCCTCAGCCGCCGGCGCCCGACTTGAAACAGAAGCCCCCGGGCAAAGATCAGCCGGCTCCCGACGGCAAGAGCGCCGGCGGTGACACGACCCCGCAGCGCGACCCGGCAAAGCCTCGGTTCAAGGCGCCTCAAACCGCCGATGAAAAAGCCAAGGTCCTGGGCGACCTCTACGCGCATCTTGCCACCGCCGAGGATGAGGAAGCCGCGAAACGCGTTGCCGGTCAAATTGAACGTCTTTGGCTTTTCTCCGGCAGCGCCACCGTCGATCTGCTGATGGAGCGCGCCCGCAAAGCGATCGGCGAGAGCAAGCACGACCTCGCGCAGCAGCTTCTCAACGCCGTGGTTTCGATCGCCCCCGATTACGCCGAAGGCTTCAACCGACGCGCGTTTCTGAAATTCACGCGCAATGACCGCGAGGGTGCGGTCGGCGATCTGCGGCGCGTTCTGGCGCTTGAACCCAATCACTTCAAGGCCCTTGAAGGCTTGGCCCAGATCTGGCGCGACACGGGCAACAAGAAGGGCGCCTATCGCGTCATCAAGCAATTGCTCGAGGTGAACCCGTTCGCCCCCAACGCCAAGCAATTGCATGACGAACTGCAACGGGACGTCGACGGCCAAGGCATCTGAGGCGAGGCGTCGCATCTTAGGCGAGGCGTCAGAGCTGGCGGCGGTTTACTTGGCTTTGGCTGTCGCGCCGGCATCGATCGGGTCGGTGAGCCGGATGGTCCAATCCTTGGCGTCGTTGGTGTCGATCTCGAAGAACCCGGTGCGCTTGTAGCCGCGGTGCTGGCAGTCCTGGGCCCCGTGAATGAGAAACGATGTGTCGGCCGTGCACATCGGGCTTGGACCGGCCCACTCTCCGCCGCGGTCGTAATCCACCGCGTGGACGTAATAAAAACGGCTTGAAATGGTGCCTTTGAGCAAGGTTTCGCAGGTCTTGCCCGCGATGTTCCACCACCCCTCGGTGGCCCAGCCTTTTCCATCCTGATAGCCCAGCGCCACTCCGATCCGGACAGAGGTGGCATTGCAAAGCTTCAGGTCGGCGAGCACAGGTTGCGACAGCCCCGCGCTCGCCGCGGCCAGCGCGGCAAGGACGCTGCCGCAGACTGCGGTCTGGGATCTGGCACGCCGCCAAAGCGGCTTACGGGTCGACGAGAATGACGCGGAAATCATTGATATTTGTATGCGTTGGCCCAACCACGACAAGATCGCCGAGCGCTTCGAAGAACGGCGTTGCATCGTTTTTATTGAGGTGATTTTCGGCATCAAGATGGCGTGCCATCGCGCGACGGCATGTGGTTGCGGAAACGAGGGCACCGGCGGGGTCCGTGGCGCGGCCTTCGCCGCCATCGATCCCGTCAGTGTCGGCGGCCAAGGCGCATAAGCCAGAAACGTCGCGCAGCGCGATTGCCAGCGCCAGCGCGTACTCCTGGCTTCGACCGCCCCGGCCCGAACGGTCGCGCACGCTGACTTCGAGTTCGCCGCCGCTGATGATGGCCACCCTGCGGCCCTGCGCCCGCGCCAAAAGCGCCAGCTGTGCGTGCGCGCCCGCGACATCCCGAGCCTCGCCCGTAACTTGATCGCCAAGGTTTTCGATGTCGTAGCCGTGCCGGCGTGCAACGGCTGCGGCACGCTCCAATCCAGCGACGGGGGTTGCGATGACGCGATAATCGGCGCGCGAAAAAGCGGCATCGCCAGGCTTCGGCGTCTCGTTCGCTGGGTCAGACAGCGCCGCCAGAACCGCGGCCGGGACTGGAAGGCCCAAAGCCTGCATCCGCGACTTGCGCCGCTCGATCACCCGCCGGGCATCTTGGAGCGTGGTCGCATCGGCGATGGTTGGACCTGAACCGATGGTTGCCCGATCGTCGCCCGGCACATCCGAGATGGCCAGCGTCAGAAGCCGCGCGCCGTCTGCCAGAGTCCGGCTCGCCGCCACCGCCAGCCGCCCACCCTTGATAAGGGAGAGATGACGGCGAACCGTATTCATCTCGTGGATATCGGCACCCGACTTCAGCAGCCCCCGCGTCAGGGCGGTTTTGGCCGCAAGGTCGAGGCCGGTGGCTGGCGCGGCCCACAGCGCCGAGGCCCCGCCGGACAGCAGGACGAGCACCCGATCGCCAGCTCCGGCCGTTTCCGCCTCGCGCAGTGCCCGCTGCGCCGCCTTCAAGCTTTGCCCGTCGGGGGTCGGATGCCGGCCCTCAAGAATCTCGAGGTGACGCGGCGCTTCTTTCAGCGTCGCGGCGTAGCCGTAGGGAGCCGTGAGCACGCCGCGAAACCGGTGCGGTCCCCCCTGGCCCAGATAGTGCCGCTAGGCCGTGACGGCCATCGCGGCTGCAGCCTTGCCGGCACCCAAGATGATGAGCTGGGAGCCCTCCGGCGGTAGCGGCGGGAGGTGCGGCGCAAGGCACGCATCAGGATGCGCCGCGCTGACGGCCGCCCCGTAGATCTCGATCAGCAAAGCCCGTTCAGACGGTGTCATCTTCGCATTCCTGTGCTCGCGAATATAGGCGGTGGCGGCGCAACAGCGTCAAGCGCCTCTTCTGCCGTCAGCCGTCAGCCGTCGTGGCGTCGGCGCGGGCCGCGTCTTGCATCGATCGGCGGGCCGCCTATAGTTGCTGCCCATGCAAGAACGTACCCCGGCATCCCGCCAGATCGGGAGTGTGGAGGCGGAAAGCTTTCGTGTTCTGCCCGGGCGCGCGGATGCCGGCCTGATCATGCTGTGCGATCACGCCGCCAATGCCCTCCCTGCCGCATACGGCAGCCTGGGTCTCGACCAACGCCAGTTCGAACGGCACATCGCCTATGATATCGGCGCCGCCGCGCTGACCGAGGCTGTCGCCCGGGCCTTCGATGCGCCGGCCGTCATGACGCGCTATTCCCGGCTGCTGATCGACCCCAACCGGGGCTTGGATGATCCGACCCTCATCATGCGGCTGTCGGATGGCGCGATCGTGCCGGGCAACCGTCATCTCGACGCAGCCGAGCGCGACCGGCGCGTGCGGCTTTATTATCGGCCCTATCACCGGGCCATTACACAGCTCATCGATCAATGCCTGGCGGCAGGGCCGGTCCCAGCCCTGCTGTCGATCCACAGCTTCACCGAAAGCTGGAAAGGCATCGCGCGTCCGTGGCACGTGGGTGTCTTGTATGCCCACGACGACCGGCTGGCACGCCTGCTCATCGAAAGCTTCGCGGGCGATGGCACGTTGATCGTTGGCGACAACGAGCCCTATCGGGGCAGCCTCCAAGGTGATTGCATGTGGCAGCACGGAACGCAGCGCGGGCTCGCCCACGCGCTGATCGAGGTACGGCAGGATCTGATCCGCGACGCCGCCGGCCAGGCATCCTGGTCCGAGCGCATCATCGGCGTCATTGACGAGCTGCGTCGCCGTCCCGATGTCCAACTCAATTGCAGTGAGCTGCCTCGGAGCGATGCTCCGGAAAGGAACACGCCATGACCCCCATCGACGCAAAAACTGAAACCGAGCTGCAGGCGGCAGCGTATCGACGGCTCGTCGAGCATCTCCGGCAACGGCCGGACGTGCAGAACATCGATCTGATGAACTTGGCCGGTTTCTGCCGCAACTGCCTCTCCAATTGGTACCAGGAGGCCGCCAACGGCAAGGGTCTGCCCCTGTCCAAGGATGAGGCCCGTGAGGTGGTTTACGGCATGCCCTACAAGAAGTGGCAAGCCAAGCACCAGGCCGCCGCCTCGCCCGAGCAGCAGCAGGCCTTCGACAAGGCCAAGCCGCATCAGCATTGAACAGGCCAAGCGGCCACCCGGCGCGGGACGGGCGTGCCATACGGCCCAAGGCTAGGATTCAGGACCATCGACGAGGGTGTTCTCAGGACACAGATCTAATCGAGTGCCGGGAACGTCGCCGCCTCGAGCCGATTGCCGTCCGGGTCGCGCACGAAGGCCGCGTAATAGGGCGTCATGGTTCCTCGGCGCGGACCCGGCGCCCCGTCGTCATGGCCTCCGTGCGCTAACGCCGTGGCGTGGAACGCATCCACGGCCGCCGTCGTCGTCGCCCGCAGGCACACGTGCGCGCCGCCATCGGCGCCGAGAGGCAACAGGCCCGGCCGGTGGTTGATCCAAAGCTCGGGATAACGCCGTCCGAAGCCGACCCGGGCGCCCCCGCCACCCAGCCGGCGCATGCCCAGCGTTGCCAGAACCGGCTCGTAGAAGGCCGTGCTGCGCGCGAGGTCCGAAACGGCAAGGGATACGTGATCGATCATCGGTAGCCCATCCCAACAGCCTCAGCTCATCTGGAAGCGCAGAATGGCCGCCGATGCCAGCGGCGCCAGGACCAGAGCCGCCAATGAAATCGCGGCCAGGAGAAGGAACGACGACCCGCCGGCATGCGATCCGATCGATAGCCCGTCCATCGCTGCGATGCCGAAAATCAACGTCGGCACGTAGAGCGGCAGCACCAGCAGCGCGATCAGGAGGCCGCCGCGCCGGCTGCGCAAGGTCAAGGCCGC
>JBKJYG010000112.1:0-3696 GCA_046715905.1 Hyphomicrobiaceae bacterium
GCAGGGGGTGGGGCATCGCCTCATCAACGAGGTGGAACAGCAGGCCCGCTCTGCCGGCTTCAAAATGTTCACGGCGCGAGCGGCACCTCACTTCCTCCGCTTCTTTGAACGGCGGGGCTATCAGCCGACCGCCCAAGGCACCGTCGCCATTGCCCCGGGCTACGACATTCCCATCGTGTTCCTGCGGAAGATCGTTAGCGCTGCGCCCGTGCGCGAGCCGGCAGACCGTGTACTCGACAGCGGCGCCGTGCGCTGACGGCCATGAGCCCACGGGCGACCACCCGCACGCAACGCAATTATCCGTCCGCACCCCCACCCAATCGCAATCTTGCCCGCTCTGGCCCAATCAGCGGCAGCAGCGCCTTGAGCTCCGGGCCGATCTCGCGGCCCGTAAGCGCGAGCCGCAAGGGGTGAAAAAGCTGGCGGCCTTTGCGGCCCGTCGCGGTCTTGATGGCGTCCGTCCACGTTGACCACGTGGCCTGGTCCCACGGCGGAGCGGGAAGCAGTCGACACGAGGCTCCCAGGAAGCCGGCATCCTCGACGACGGGTGCGATCTCGCCAGCCACCACGTCCCACCAAATCCGTGCATCGGCCAACGTCGTCAGATTGCCGCGCACCGCCTCCCAGAAGGCCCCGCCGCCGCCGACGCCGAGAGCCTGCAGACGGGAGGAAACCGCGTCAAAATCGAGGCCATGCAGGAGCCGGGCGTTGAGTGCCCGCAGATCCTCCAAAGCGAAACGTCCCGGCGACCGCGACACCCGCGCCAGGTCAAAGTCCCGGGCAAGGTCGTCGAGCGTGGCGTGTGGCGCAATGGCCTCCGGCGTGCCCAAAAGCGCTGCATGGCAGGCGATAGCCATGGCCTCCAGGCCTTCCGCGCGCAAGTTCTCGACTGAGAGGTCCCCCAACCGTTTCGAGAGCGCCTGGCCGCTGCTCCCGACGAGAAGACTGTGGTGGGCGAAGCTCGGCGCAGCGGCGCCCAGCGCCTTGAAAAGCTCAATCTGAACCGCCGTATTGGTGACGTGGTCTTCGCCGCGAATGACGTGCGTGATCCGGTGATCGATATCGTCCACGACACTGGTGAAGGTGTAGAGCGGGGTGCCATCCTCTCGGATCAGGACGGGATCAGACAGGGATCCGATATCGACGGATTGATCGCCGCGAATGACATCCGGCCAGGTCACGAGGGTCGGGGCCGGAGCGAGGTCCCTGCCGGGTTGCTCGTTGGCCAGGCGAAACCGCCAATGGGGGCGCCGCCCCTCGCTCGTGAGTTGCGCCCGCTCCGTCTCCGACAAACGCAGCCCGGCACGGTCATAAATCGGCGGCATGCCGCGGGCGAGCTGCCGCTTGCGGCGGCGATCCAGCTCCTCTCCGGACTCAAAACAGGGATAAAGGCAACCAAGCTCCCGCAATCGGACGGCGGCCGCGTCATATCGATCGAGCCGGAGCGATTGGCGCTCTTCGCCCTTCCAAACCAGGCCGAGCCAACGCAGATCTTCGCGAATGCCCTCGGCGAAGGCGTCCGTCGATCGCGCCCGGTCGGTATCATCCAGCCGCAGGATGAACGTGCCACCGTGGTGTCGAGCGAACAACCAATTGAGCAGCGCCGTACGCACGTTGCCGATATGAAGCCGGCCGGTCGGGCTTGGCGCGAAACGCACGATAGGGGGCATGAAAAGCTCGCTGTTAGTAGCGAAGGCCGACGCGACGCCACCCTACACGGCGAAAGCTGGAGATCAAGACGCGGGCATCGTCACGAAACGTCTCCGCCCTCTGCTCGCGGCGTGACCAAAGCCGGCGACGCGAACGCCACGGGAGAGGCCGCCGATCCGTCCTCGCGGAAGCGGTTGGTAATCGGATAGCGGCGATCGCGGCCAAAGCTGCGCGCCGAAATCTTAATGCCGGGCGCAGCCTGGCGACGCTTATATTCGGCCAGATAAAGCAGCCGCTCAATCCGCTTTACGGTTTCCAGCGCGTGACCACGCGCTACAATGTCGGGCAGGGGCATCTCGTTCTCGACCAGCGAGGTCAAAATATCGTCCAGCGCTTCGTAAGGGGGCAACGAATCCTGATCCGTCTGGTTTTCGCGCAGCTCAGCGCTCGGGGCCTTGGTGATGATGCGTTCGGGAATGACGATGCCTTGGGGGCCCTTGCCGTCCTTGGTCACATGCCGGTTACGCCACTGGCACAGGCGATAGACTTCCATTTTGTAGAGATCTTTGATCGGGTTGAAGCCGCCGTTCATATCGCCATAGATGGTGGCGTAGCCAACCGACATTTCGCTTTTGTTGCCGGTGGTGACGAGCATCGAACCAAATTTATTGGAGATCGCCATCAGGGTCGTGCCGCGTATGCGGCTCTGCACGTTTTCCTCAGCTATACCGGGTGCTCGGCCGGCGAAGACGGGCTCCAGCATCGCATAGATCCCCTCAACGGCCGGCGCGATCGCCACCGTGTCGAGCCTGATCCCAAGCGCCTTGGCGCACGCCGCCGCATCCGTCAGGCTGTCATTCGAGGTGAACCGATAGGGCAGCATGACCGCGTGCACACGCTCGGGCCCCAGCGCATCGGCGGCAATGGCCGCCACCAACGCCGAATCGACGCCACCCGACAACCCGAGCACGACTCCGGGGAAGCCGTTCTTATCGACATAGTCCCGCAAGCCCAGGACGCAGGCATGATAGGCTGCTGCATCGCCCTCTTCGACGCGGGCGAGGGAACCCGAGCTGCATCGCCAGCCGTCGGGACCGCGCGTCCACTCCGTGATCGCGAGGCTCTCCTCCCAGGCCGGCAATTGCCGGGCCAACGTCCGGTCACCGTTGAGAACGAACGAGCCGCCATCGAAGACGAGTTCGTCCTGACCGCCCACCTGGTTGAGATACACCAGCGGCAGTCCGGTTTCGGTTACGCGCGCCACCGCCACGTTGAGCCGCACATCAATCTTGCGCCAGTCGAAGGGTGACCCGTTGGGCACCAGCAGAATTTCGGCGGCGCATTCAGCAAGGCATTCGGTGACCTCGTCTTTCCAGATGTCCTCGCAGATCGGAACACCCAGGCGAACGCCCCTGAAATTGATCGGGCCTGGCAACGGTCCCGGATCGAACACCCGCTTCTCATCGAACACACCGTAGTTCGGCAGATCGACCTTGAAGCGCACCGCCGTGACGGCGCCGCCGTCAAGCAGGGCCACGGCATTATAGAGCTTGTCACCTTCCGGCCAGACCGTGCCCACGATGACGGCCGGACCAGCCCCGAGCTCGACGGCCAGCCGTTCCACCGTCGCGCGACAGGCCGCGGCGAAGGCCGGCTTGCGCACCAAGTCTTCAGGCGGATAGCCGCAGATGAAAAGCTCGGAAAACAACACCAGGTCAGCGCCGGCGGCCGCCGCCTCGGCGCGAACGCGCTTCAGCTTCTCGGCATTGCCCGGCAGGACACCCAGCACGGGATTCATCTGCGCAAGCGCAATCTTCAGGATTGTCGTCGATGTGGACATGGTTCCGCAGCACTGGTGTTCAGGATCAGCAAGAAATGACCTGATGTAGTCATACTCAGAGTTGACGGCCAGTTCCAGCAACCCGATCGCTGCTCGTGCCTCGCCCAGCAGGACGCGGTAAGGACCAGAGACGTAACACGTGCGATGGGTTATGACCGAGTTAGACGGGCTGCCTCCATCGGCCGCCAGGCCGATCAATATGATTT
>JBKJYG010000113.1:0-5148 GCA_046715905.1 Hyphomicrobiaceae bacterium
GGCCTCTACTGGGACATCGGCACCGGCAAGGGCGTCCCGGAGCGCCGGTGAGGCCTTGATGCCGCGCCATCAATGCGGCGTTCGGTCAGCCGGTTCGGCATTGAAAAGCGGAAACCTCTTGATCGACGTGCCCCCGACGGAAAACACCGCGTCGCCCGCTGGGTCATCTCTGCCAGCGGCACATCGATCGTATAAGTCAATCTTTCGGGATCATCATCGGGAGAGACGTCAACGGGCGTTCGCGACGCGTGCTGCGTCGATCAATCTCCCGATTTCCGCACGGCACGAGCCGCAGTTGGTTCCGGCTTTCGTCATGACCCCGACGGCATCCAGGCTGCAGCAGCCTTTGGTGGCGATAGCATAATCAATGTCGTTGCGCCCGACCTCGAAGCAGGCGCACAGGATCGGACCGGGGTCGCGTTGGCCCGCGCCGGCGCGACCGGCGAGCAGGCGCAGACGATCAGCGGGGGCAACCGCGTTGGCCACCAGCTGCTCCGCGAGCCATGCGCGCGATACGGCGACGGGCTCGGCCGCTGTGTAGAGAAGACACGACAGTTGCTCGCCAGCAAACGCTGCGAGGCGCGTCTGCCCACTTGCCTGATCGCGGTAGGAGACGATGTCGACAGGCGTGGCTATGGGTTTGCCAATCAAGGCCTGAAACAACCGGCTGATGTCCACGGGCTCGATCACATCCGCCAGTTCGATGCTCCAACCACCCTTGATCGGAACAAGAGCCCAATAGGCCGAAGTGAGGTTCTGGGGCCGCTCGGTGGTCACAGCGACCGCGAAAGAGCGAGCCGGAAAGGGCGCGATGCGGACGCGCGCGTGCTTCAATGCGGGTTGGCCCGAGACAGGATCGACGGTGGCGGGGATCAGCGCATCCACGCGCCCCGAGCTTGCAAATTGGTCCGTCCAGTGCATCGGCGCAAACGCTGAGCCCGGCCGCTGGCGCTCGGTGACGACCACACGTGCGATCATGCTACCGTGTGGGCTCGCGACGTGAGCGAGATGCGCGGGCGAGAGGCGGAGGCGTGTGGCATCAGCTGGATGCACTTCGACGAAGGGCTCGCCGACATGCGTCATCAGGCGCGGCGTCTTGCCGGTTCGCGTCATGGTGTGCCACTGGTCGCGGACGCGGCCGGTGTTGAGCGTGAACGGATACTCGACCGTCGCCTGGCAGGGAGCGCGAAACGGCGTGGGCACGAAGCGAGCGCGGCGATCGGGCGTGAAGAAGCCGCCGTCAGCGAAAAATCGGGCGCCAACCCCTTCCGCGACGGCAAAGCGCCGTGATTGCGGCCATTGCACGGGTTCCAACGTTTCGTAGTCATGGCTCGTCAAACCTGTGAGCCCGCCGATGTCGAAATCGCGACTGCTGTCACTTTCAACAGCGGAGAGACGCGCGTGCTCGTCGAAGATTGCCGCCGCCGATCGATATTCGAACGCCTCGCGCCAACCCATACGATTCGCAACTTCGGCGAGTTGCCACCAGTCGGCGCGAGCCTCACCCGGCGCTGGAAGAAAGGCACGTTGGCGCGAGATGCGACGCTCCGAGTTGGTGACGGTGCCGTTCTTCTCGCCCCAGGCGAGGGAGGGCAACAGGACGTGGGCGAGTGCCGTGGTGTCGGTGTGGCGCACGACGTCGGAGACGACCACGAACGGACAAGCCTGCAACGCCGCACGCACGCCGTCGGCCTCGGGCAGGCTGTCGACGGGGTTCGTCGCCATGATCCAGATGGCCTTGATGCGACCGTCGCCGACGGCGCGGAACATGTCGACGGCCTTCAGGCCTGGTTTGTCTGCGATGCGCGGCGCGCGCCAGAAGGACTGCACGATGGCGCGATGCGCGCCGTTGTCGAGGTCCATGTGGGCGGCGAGCATATTGGCGAGACCGCCGACCTCGCGTCCGCCCATGGCGTTGGGCTGCCCCGTGACGGAAAACGGCCCCATCCCCGGTTTGCCGATCCGACCGGTCGCCAGATGGCAGTTGATGATTGCGTTGACCTTGTCGGTACCGGATTCGGACTGGTTGACGCCTTGGCTGTAGACCGTGACAACACGCTCGGTCCGCACGAAGAGGTCGTAGAAGACGTGGAGCTGCTGCTGCGAAAGCCCGGTCGCCTCCGCGATCTGCCGGACGGACATTTTGCTGGCCGTAGCGACGGCTTCACGAAACCCGCTGGTATGTCGTTTGACATAGTCGCTGTGGGTCGCGTTGCCGCCATCGATCGCCAGAAGCAGACCGTCAAACAGTGCAACGTCGCTGTCCGGCGCCAAGGCCAGATGCATGTCCGCGATCTCGCATGTCGCCGTCCGTCGCGGATCGACCACCACGATTTTCGTGCCGCGCCTCTCCTTGGCTGCCGCGAGACGCTGGTAGAGCACCGGGTGACACCACGCCAGGTTCGATCCGACGAGGACGACGAGATCGGCCTGCTCGAGGTCCTCGTAGCAGCCGGGCACAGTATCGGAGCCGAACGCACGCTTGTGCCCCGCGACCGACGACGCCATGCACAGCCGCGAGTTGGTGTCGATGTTGGCCGAGCCGATGAAGCCCTTCATCAGCTTGTTGGCGACGTAGTAGTCCTCGGTCAACAGTTGCCCGGAGACGTAAAAAGCGACCGCATCGGGCCCATGCGCGGCAATCGTCTCGGCGAACCGCGCGGCCACCAGATCAAGCGCCGTGTCCCAGCCGGCCGGCTTGCCGTGGATCAGCGGTTGCAGCAGGCGGTCGTCGAGGGAGAGTGTTTCGCCCAGCGCCGATCCTTTCGAGCAGAGGCGCCCGAAGTTGGCGGGATGCCCGGGATCACCCTTGATGCCGATGCCGCCGTGCTCGTGTCGCGTCGCTGTGATGCCGCAACCAACGCCGCAATAGGGGCAGGTGGTCTTGATTGCTGCGCTGCTCGTCGCCGACATTACGCAGCCATCACATTCAGCGCGGAAACATCGAGCAGGATGCGGCCTGCCTCGACCCGGATCGCGAACGTGCGGACTTGGCCCTCATCGACGCCTTGCGCTCTGCCCGTTTCGAGGTCGATCACCCAGTTGTGCAGCGGGCAAGTGACGGCGCGATCGTGCACGATCCCCTGGGACAGCGGCCCGGCCTTGTGCGGGCAGGCGTCATCGATGGCAAAGACCTGGTTCTCCGCGGTGCGAAACAGGGCGATGCAGCCCGCGGGTGACTTCACCACACGCGCGCCGCGCACAGGGATATGGGCCAGCGCGCCGATATCCATCCACTTGGCTGGCGTGATCATTCCGCGGCTTCCTTGAATGTGAGATCGGCAATGAGTGCGAACTCGTGCGCGTCCTTGCCGCCGACGCGCTCGGCCCAGGGATCGACCTGCGAGAATGTCTGCGAGTATACGAAGCGCTCATAGAGCGCCTTGCGCCGTTCGGCGTCTTCCATGATTTGCCCACGCACGGTGGCGAAGCCGACGCGCTTGGCCCATTTGTAAACCCGCTCGAGATAGCGGCCCTGCTCGCGATAGAGTTGCACGAGGGCCGCGATCACCTCGATGGCTTCTGCCTCGGTGTCGACGTGACCCAGCACTTCGGTGCCCTTGATGTCGAGGCCCGCGGCACCGGCGAAGTGGATGTCATAGCCCGCCTCGACGCAGATCACGCCGACGTCCTTGCATGTGGCCTCGGCGCAGTTCCGCGGGCAGCCCGAGACGGCCATCTTGACCTTGGCCGGCGTCCACGAACCCCAGAGGAACTTTTCGAGCTTGATGCCGAGGGCTGTCGAATCCTGGGTTCCGAAGCGGCACCAGTCCGTGCCGACGCAGGTCTTCACGGTTCGCAGGCCCTTGGCGTAGGCGGCGCCCGAAACCATTCCGGCGGCGTTCAGATCCGCCCATACGGCCGGCAAATCCTCCTTCTTGACGCCAAGCATGTCGACACGTTGTCCGCCCGTCACCTTGACCGAGGGAATATTGAACTTTTCGACGACGTCGGCGATGGCCCGCAGTTCCTAGGCGGATGTCATGCCGCCCCACATGCGAGGAACGACGGAATAGGTGCCGTCCTTCTGGATGTTGGCGTGTACGCGCTCATTGATGTAGCGCGACTGGGCGTCGTCCACGTAGACGCCGGGCCAGGTCGCGATCAAATAGTAGTTCAACGCCGGCCGGCACTTGGCACAGCCGCACGACGTCGTCCACTCGAGCGCCTGCATGACGTCGGGGATCGACTTCAGGCCCTTGGCGACGATCAAGCGGCGCACGTCGTCGTGGCCAAGATGCGTACATGGACACATCGGCTGGACGGCTGCCGGATTGTAGGCATCGCCAAGCGTCGCTTTCAGCAACTGCTCGACGAGGCCCGTGCACGACCCACACGAAGCGGATGCTTTGGTATGCGCGCGGACGTCATCGAGCGTCTTCAGTCCGAGCGTGCCGATGACGCCGGTAATCTTTCCCTTGCACACGCCGTTGCAGCCGCAGATCTCCGCCTCATCCGGCAACGCTGCAACGGCCGCCGTAGGGTCCAGCGGGGAGCCCCCCGCATAGGCTGGTCCGAAAATCAGCGTTTCGCGCATGGCGCTGATATCGATCCCCTTCTTGAGGAGATCGAAGTGCCACGCGCCGTCCGAGGTATCGCCGTACATCACAGTTCCGATGATGCGGTTGTCCTTTAAAACAAGGCGCTTGTAGACGCCGCGCGCCGCGTCGCGCAGCACGATCTCCTCGCGGTCCCGGCCCTCGGCGAAGTCGCCGGCCGAAAACAAGTTGATGCCCGTCACCTTGAGCTTGGTGGCAACCGCGCTCGGCGCGAAGCTCGCTGTAGAATCGCCGACGAGCTGCGCGGCGATGACGCCAGCCATCTCGTAGAGCGGCGCCACAAGGCCGAACACCTGGCCATGCGCCTCCGCACATTCGCCGACCGCGAAAATGTCGGGGTCGGAGGTGCGCATGTCAGCGGCGACCTTGATCCCGCGCGCCACATCGAGCCCGGCTTCCTTGGCGAGACCCGCGTTCGGTTTGATGCCGACCGCCATGATCACCAGATCGGCGGCAAGACGTGTACCGTCCTCGAGCAGCACCGCCTCGACTTTTTTCTCGCCCAGGATCGCCTTGGTGTTGGCCTGGGTGATGACCTTGATGCCGCGCGCCTCGACGGCCTTCTGCAGCAGGTGGCCCGCCGTCGTAT
>JBKJYG010000114.1:0-3907 GCA_046715905.1 Hyphomicrobiaceae bacterium
CCCGCGGTAACGATGCACACGTCCAAGGCTTGAATGGCTTGCGGCATCGGCTGCCAAAGCTCGAGCCGATGCAGGGATCCCGTCCGCGCGTGGTGTTTGATTTCGGATTTCCGGCCCGCGTTGGCACCGGCCGTGAAGGCCACGAGACCGCGGGTGAACCAGGACGCGGCGAAAGCGCCAAGGCCTGAGACGGTGAAGCTGCGTGCGTCGGCGGCCGCGGTGACGGTTGCCGTCGCGCGATACAGCGGACCGGTAAGATCCATGCCGCAGCGGGCGTCGCCTAAATCCGCATCGCAGGCATATTGGAACACCCGGCCCTTGGGCTGCTGCAGATAGTGCGCCAGACCGCGGACTTCGGCCTTAAAGGCCGCGCCGGAGCGACGCACTTCGCCGAGCGAGCCGGCACGCATCAGTACGCGCTGTTCCGGAGCGGCCCAGTTGACGCGGAATATTTCGACGACAGCATCGTCGAAATCCCCAGCGGCGAGCGTGCGCTCGTCAAGGCGGCTCGAGACCAGGGCACTCTCGACTTCGAGGTTGTCGACGTTGAGGCCGACGCTGTCGCGGATCTCCGTTGCCGTGAAGCCGCTTGCGGCTTCGAAGGTCGTTCCGTCAAACACGAGGTCGCGATCATGGTCGGTAAAGCCGAGGCGGATTCCGTTGCGCGGAGCAATGCGCCAGCACCAGCACAGAGTGGTGGCGCCGGTATCTAGATGCGCCTGCAGACCTGGCGGAAGCGTTTTCATGCAGAGACCTCTGTTCAATCCCGGCTTGCAACCGAAGATCAGATGCGAACCTCGATGATCGGGATCGACGGAATGGCGCCGTGACGAAACCCTTGCAGATTGATCTCGAGCTTGTCGGTGTCGAAGCGAACCGGCGTGTCGAACTCATAGCCGGCGGTCACCAGCGTTCCGGCCGGCGGAACGTGTCCAGCGCGAAAAGTGACGAGGCCAGATAGCGGGTTCAGATCCCAACCCACGCCTTCGACCTTGAGGAGGCCCGCCACCGCGACGAGCACGGTGCCGGCGAGGGGCTTCTTGATGGTGCGATCCCACGGTGCAAAAGCGCTGCCATACCGTTTCGTGAGCTGGAAGGTGGTCCGAACGGCGGATCCAAATCCCAGCGCCTGATCGGTTGCCGTGGGCGACCGCTCCGGTGCACAAGACTTCCAGTCGGCGTGGTCCCTCCAGCGGAAGCCGTGCAGACGGCCCCGGCGCTCCTCGAAAAACGCAATGACGGCGTGCAATTCGTCCAGGCTTCGAACGCCATAGCCGGCGTTATAGATGCGACGCGAATCGGCCCAGCGCGCATTGCGCTCCTCATGGCCAGAGCCCAGCACGACCACGTCGGTGCGACGCTCCGGGCCGCCGTGCGCGCCGCGCGAGATGGCCGTTGGAAAACGAATTTCGTGAAAGGACATGAGCGTGGTTCCGGGAATTGGGACTTGGGCCGCGTCGATCGGCGCCGCGATCACAGATTGCGCTGACCCCGGCTGACGACACGCGCCAGCATGGCGGCGATCTGCGTTTCGGAGCGGCGGAAGCTTTCGGCGTCGGGGGTGGCGATGTTGAACGTGACATTGGGAGCGGAAGCCGCAGCCGCTGACACACCCAAGCGTCCATCCGGGCCGCGAGATAGCGGCATGATTGCTTCGGCACCACGCTCGCCCGCGAGCCCAGTTCCGGTGCCCAGGGGGAACGTGACGGGCGAGGCGATGACGCCGCCCTTGGCGAAGGGGATGGGCGTCGATTGCGAGAGCGTCACGCCGCCGCCCGCTCCCAGGCCTCCACTCATCAGGTTCGTGAGCAGGCCGCCCAAAGATTGCTCCAGGGGCTTGAAGGCTGACGCGAAGGCCATGCGCGACAGCGAAAGCCCGAGCGTGCGCAGGACATCGCCGAGCCCCTGCCCGCGCAAGGCCAATCCATCGAACGCCGTGCCAAGCGCTTGGCCGAACTGGCGGCCGAGTTGCGTGGTTTTTTGCAGCTCGGCCTTAATCGGCGTCGTGTCGGCGTCGATGGCGACCGTCCAGGTCTCGACAGGATCCGTCATGCAATGGCCTCGGGAGTGGGGTGCTGGATGCGATCGGGAAAGCGCGACAGCAGGCTGCCGAACTCATGGCGCGAGGGTGGCTCGGCGTTGCGGGATGGACCGAGAATAACGCCAATGGCGGCGGCGAGCTCGCGCGGCGTCATCGACCAGAATTGGGCCGGCGACAGGCGCAGCACACCAAGGCCCGCAGCCATCACCTCGCGCCAGGGAAAGGGGGCGGCGCAGCGCGACCCTCCTCGGGCGCACGCGATTTGGCGAGCGAACCGGCACGATCGCCAGGGTGCTCCTCGTCTGATTTTGCGGACGTGCCATGCGTCGTGCCGAAGGTGGCAGACAGAAGCCGCCCGACGATGTCGACGAAACCGGCCGCACCACCCTCCCCCCGCATGCGTGCCACATCGGCGTCGGTGAAATCCGCACCAGCGCCCCGCAGGCCCGCGCCGATGATGCGCAAGGCGTCACGCGCGGCCAAGCGGCCAGTGGCGAAACGCTCGGCCAGCGCCAGCATGTCCTCATCGCCGAAGGTGGCCTCGAGCTCGGCCAGCGCCCCCAGTGTCAGACAGAGCCGATGATTGAGGCCGTCGAGAACCGCGTCAATCTCGCCCCGGTGGTGATTTGCCATGATGTATCCGATGAAGTTGCGTGGGCGTTGGGTTCAAACAGCGGTGAAGACGAGTTCGCCGGCGGAGTCGAGCGAGAGGTCGAAGGCCACCTCGCCGTCATGCCGGCCCGTGAGCTCGAACGTGTTGATCTGGAATGGCCCCTGCACGACGCCGAAATCGGGAATGACGATCTGCCAGTTGCGGATCGTGCCTCCGAAAACATAGGAGCGCACGATGGCATCGGATGCGGCATCCTTGAAGATGCCGGCTCCGGTGACGCGCGCGTGCTTGGCCCCGGCCCCATCGAGAAGCTCGCGCCAGCGTCCAGCGGATTCCGAGTGTGTGACGTCGATGCTCTCGGCATTGAAGGTGATCGTGCGCGATCGCAGCCCGGCGACTGTTGCAAAGGTGCCGGCGCCGTCGGCGTCGACCTTGAGCAGCAGGTCCTTGCCTTTCTGTGCAGCCATGAAGAAATCCTCGGTAAGCGGTCAGGTTCAGGAGATGGGTTCAGTGATGGCGCGCAGCCGCAGGATGCCGTGGTAGGTCTGGCCATCGGCGTCGCGGCGCGCCTCCGAGAATTCGTGGCGCAGGTTGACGAGGCGGTGTCCGGCCACCGCAAGCGCGCGATCATGAACGGCATCGCGGAGCGCGCGCAGAATGGCGTGCGTCTCGGAACGCCCGGTCCCGCGCGACCAGACGTGGAGGGTCAAGGTGTGCTCGTCGCCGGCCTCGCTGCCCGTGCTCCAGTCACGCACTGTCGCCTGTCCCAGTGTTACGAAGGGAAAAGCCTGATGGTGCGGCACATCATCGAATACGCGCGGGCCGCCCAACAGCGCCAGCAGAGCTGGATCACCCGTCAGCGCGGCGAAGAGCGACTGCTGCAGAGCGACGCTCGCACTGGGCATGGCAAACCTCGATTGAAGGAGCGGTCAGGAGACGTCGGGCACGCTGCGGGTGGGCATGCTTTCTGCATCTTGAGCGGGGAGGAGCGATCGTGCATCGGCGCTGGCACGTGCCTGCGCCTCGAGTTTGGCCAGGGCGGCGTCGAACCGGCCCGTGGATACGCCGCGAAGGCGAGGCTTGAGTTTCACAGGTCGCGCTCCCGGCACTGGCAACGCAGAAAGCGGCTGCTTTCCTCATCGTCGATAACGGCGACGACGTCGAGGATGCGCGATCCTCGCCGGAAACGGTGTCCCGGGCCGATGTTCGGGCGAAAGCGCAGCAAAACCTCATGCGTGAGCTCACCGCTGCGG
>JBKJYG010000115.1:0-4611 GCA_046715905.1 Hyphomicrobiaceae bacterium
GATCAGGACGGCGGCGCCACGCGCATTTCGCTGTGGAACCGCGCCGGCGACAGCGTCTACGGCTTGGCCGCCCGCACCGAGCGAGTCGTGGGGATTGCCGAGGCGCTGATCGGCGAGCCCGTTTAACACTTCCAATCCAAGCTGACCGCCAAGGACCCCCGCGTTGGCGGCGCCTGGGAATGGCACCAGGACTACGGCTACTGGTATTACAACGGCTGCCTGCAGCCGAAGATGCTGAGCTTCATGATCGCGCTGGATCAGACCAACACCGACAACGGCTGCCTGAAGCTGGTCAAGGGCTCGCATAAGCTCGGCCGTC
Organism: Hyphomicrobiaceae bacterium; assembly: GCA_046715905.1. GTDB lineage: Bacteria > Pseudomonadota > Alphaproteobacteria > Rhizobiales > Hyphomicrobiaceae. Next base: position 320 of record JBKJYG010000115.1, read on the forward strand.
TCGACCATGTGCAAGTGACGGCGCAGCAGAACACGGCTGACCCCGAGCGCATGCCGCACATTCTGGCCGCTCACGAGGTCGTCGATTGCATCCTGGAGCCCGGCGATGCCGTCGTTTTCCACGGCAACACCTTGCATCGGTCCGACCAGAACCGCTCCGACCAGCGGCGATGGACGTTCCTGTGCTGCTATAACGCCGTCAGCAACGACACCTTCAAGAAAGATGATGATCGCTATTACGTCCCGCTCGACAAGGTCGGCGACGACGCCATCAAGCAAGCCGGCCTCAAGTTTGCCACCGGCAACCAGGAGCACTTCACCTCGAAGCCCTACGTGCCAGCCGTCAAAAAGGCCGGATAAGGGGCCGCGACGCAGGCGGACCAGGTCACTGTCTCATTGAGGGTGACCTAGTCCGCCGACGACAACGGGCGGGCGACGTCTTCGAGCGGACGGCGCTCGGCGGCGATGGCGAAAAAGCCCGCGATCACCGCGGCGGCCAGCATCAGCGCTGCCCCCAGCACGTAGCCGGAAAAGACGCTGGATCGCGATCCCGTCTCGATGAGCTGAGCGAAAAGCCAAGGTCCGGCGATGCCCCCGATGCCCGTGCCGATGGCGTAGAAAAACGCAATCGCCAAGGCGCGAATTTCGAGCGGGAAGGTTTCGCTGACGGTCAAATAGGCCGCGCTTGCGGCGGCGGACGCGAAGAAAAACACGATCATCCACCCGATCGTGAGCTGGGATGCCGTCACCAGATTTTGCGCAAACAGCCAGCCGATCGCGGCCAGCAGAACACCCGAGAGGGCGTAGGTGACGACCAGCATCGGGCGGCGGCCCCAGGTATCGAACAAGCGCCCGAGACAGATCGGACCCAGGAAATTGCCGAGCGCAAACGGCAGCAGATACCAGCCGACATTGGCCGGGGTGACGCCGTAGAAGTCGGTGAGGATCAGCGCATAGGTGAAGAAAATGGCGTTATAGAAAAAGGCTTGTGACGCCATCAGTTCCAGCCCGACCAACGTGCGCCGGCGGTGGGAGTGAAACAAAGCGTTATAAACCTCGATCAACGGCGTATGCGAGCGCGCCTTCAATCTGATGACGGGGAAGGGACCCGGCGCAAGGTGATGGCCCTCTTTGCGAAGCTGGGCTTCGATGCCGCTGACGATGGCTTCGGCCTCGACAGCCCGGCCATGTGTCACCAGCCATCGTGGGCTTTCCGGGATCCAAAGGCGCAGAAACAGAATGCCGACGCTGAGCAGGGAGCCAATGAGAAAGGCCAGGCGCCATCCGTAATCCGGCGCCAGCAAGCCCGGCTGCAGGAGCACGATCGAGCCCACGGCGCCCATCGCCCCTCCGACCCAGAAGCTGCCGTTGATGACGAGATCGGTCCAGCCGCGCACGCGGGCGGGGATCAGTTCCTGGATGGTCGAGTTGATGGCCGCATACTCTCCCCCGATGCCAGCTCCGGTGATGAAGCGGAACAGCATGAAGCTCCACAAATTCCAGGAGAAGGCGGTTGCAGCCGTGGCCACCAGGTAAACCGCAAGTGTGATGAAGAAGAGTTTCTTGCGGCCCAGGCGATCGGTCAGCCAACCGAAGAACACAGCACCGAGCACGGCGCCGGCAAGATAGGCGCTACTCGCCAGACCGATGTCGGTTGCCGTGAACTGGAGCACGGGGCTTTCACGCAGGGCTCCCGCCACGGCGCCCGCCAGGGTCACCTCCAGTCCGTCGAGGATCCAGGTGATGCCCAACGCCAGCACGACGAGGGTATGGAAGCGGCCCCAGGGCAGCCGGTCGAGGCGGGCGGGAATATCCGTCTCGACGATGCCATCGGAGGGCCTCATGGCTTGAGGGCTCGCCGCGGTTACAATCTCTTGACAGGCTGCGGATCGAGTACCGCACCGAGGCCTGTCCTGATGATGGGCTCGTCTGACATGGGCCACCTCGCAGAAAGAAGGCCGCCCGCCGCCCTAAACAAAGCTCGCGTCTAGCCACCCGCCGAACGTGAGGCCGCTGTGATGGTTCCAGATCGCGGTGTGTGTGATCGAGTGCCGGGTCAGCCGGTGCTGGCGAGGAGTGAGAGCTGGCGGTGATCGGTGCCCAATTGATCGATGAGGCGGGTGGGGTAATCGCCCGTGAAACAATGATCGGTGAACTGGGGCTGGCGGACGTTCCGGCTCTCATGACCCATCGCCCGGTAGATGCCATCCACCGACAGAAACGCGAGGCTGTCGGCCTCCATGAACTGCCGCATTTCCTCGACGCTCATGTTCGCTGCAAGAAGATCGGCCGATTTGGGGGTATCGATGCCATAGAAGTCGGGATGACTGATGGGCGGACTTGAGATCCGCATGTGGACTTCGCGGGCACCCGCTTCCTTGATCATGGCCACGATCTTCTTCGAGGTGGTCCCCCGGACGACGCTGTCGTCGAGGAGCACCACGCGGGCGCCGCGAATGACACCCGGGTTGGCCGAATGCTTGAGCTTGACCCCGAGCGCACGAATGCGCTGCTCCGGCTCGATGAAAGTGCGTCCCACGTAGTGATTGCGAATGATGCCGAGTTCGAATGGGACGCCGGATTGGCGCGCGTATCCGATAGCGGCGGGAACGCCTGAGTCGGGGACCGGAACGATGACATCGGCGGCGACGGGCGATTGCTTTGCCAACTCCGCACCCATTTGGCAGCGGATGTCATACACGCTGCGCCCCCCGACGATGCTGTCAGGCCGCGCAAAATAGATGTACTCGAAAATACAGGGCCGGGCCGGCCGCCGGGGAAAAGGACGATGGCTGGTGACGCCCTCGGACGTAATAACCACAACCTCGCCGTTCTCCACTTCGCGGACGAACTCAGCCCCCACGATATCGAGCGCACACGTCTCGGAGGTGAGCACGTAGGAGGTGCCAAGGCGGCCCAGTACCAGCGGGCGAATGCCGATCGGGTCACGGGCGCCGATCATCATGTCGTTGGTCACGCAGACCAGGGCATACGCCCCCTCGATCTGCAGCAGCGCATCGATAAACCGCTCGACGATGCGGCGCTTCTTGGAGCGTGCAATGAGGTGCAGGATGACTTCGGTATCGGACGTCGATTGGCAAATGGCGCCCGAGGATACCAACTCGTCCCGCAAGGTCAGCGCGTTCGTCAAGTTGCCGTTGTGCGCGACGGCAAAGCCGCCCTGATCAAGATCGGCAAATAGCGGTTGCACGTTGCGCAGGATCACATCGCCGGTCGTCGAGTAGCGGTTGTGGCCCAGTGCCATGCGGCCCTTCAGCCGCTCGATCACATCGGCTTTGTTGAAGTTATCGCCCACGAGACCCAGCCGGCGCTCCTGAACAAAGCGGCCGTTGTCGTAGGTGACGATGCCGCAGCCTTCCTGACCGCGGTGCTGCAGCGCATGCAACCCGAGCGCGGTCAGTGCGGCCGCATCGTCATGGCCGAATATTCCGAATACGCCGCATTCTTCCCGCAGGCGATCGTCATCGTATCGGGTCAAGGGCAAGTCTTGGGGCGATAATGACGACCCGACCCGAGGGCGAGACATCGCTTGCTCGGAGGCCGCAGCGGCGGTTGCCGTGGGAGGTCCCAAAGGCCATTGCCTCATGCTCGCCGCTCCGCTGTGCCTAAGATGGGCTGTGAGCCGATCCGATGGGTACGTTCCGACGTCCCGGCAAGAGCATATAGGCCGGAATCGGTGCCAGTGCCATCCCGCAACGCAAAAAACCACAGGGATGAATCACAGGGATGAACCGGGTCAGCCCTGCTGTTCGACTTTGGGCTCGGTCAATGAAGGCGGCACAACCTTGACCAGCACGTCGCGGAACGTGTTGCCGGTGCTCTTGATATAGGGCAACGACTTCGAATCCCGAACCCAAGGATACTGCTGCGTTGGGTCGGGAAAAAACGATTCGTAAAACATGAAGGGAATGACGACGAGCACGAATCCACGCAGGGCGCCGAAGCCAAATCCCAAGATTCGGTCGATCATGCCCACCCGGCTGTCGAGGATCGAATCCGAGATGCGGGCCGTCACGAGATGGACCACGATCAGCACGACCAGGAAAATCAGGATGCCAACGCCGATCTGCACCACGATGAGGGGCTGCTTGAACTGCTGGGCGAGCTGTTCCGCTGCGGCCTTGTTATACAGGGCAAAGTAAAGCACGGCGCCCGCCGCAGCCAGCCACGAGACGATCGACAGCACCTCGCGGGTCAGCCCGCGATACATCGCAAGCAGGCCGGAAAGGATGGCGATGGCCAGCAGGCCGGCATCGAGATAGGTCAGGGGAC
>JBKJYG010000116.1:0-5411 GCA_046715905.1 Hyphomicrobiaceae bacterium
CCAGGTAGAACACGGCATGTTGTGAAAACCACCAGCCGACGGCCCCGGCCAGCAGCGCCACGAAGACGTTTCCCGTTCGGTCGAAGGCGGCGTTCCGGGCCAGGTTCTGAGCGAGGTGAGCGGGCGCGACAAGTCCCAACGTCAGTGCTGCAACCGTCGGCGCAAAAATGGCGCCAAGGAGAGCCATGCTGATGTCGGCAGCAAGCACGACCGGCCCGGTCGGCATCCGCTCGATCGCAATTGCGCACACGGCCAGCGCAATGATGCCTCCGATGAGGAGCGCCCGCTTGGCGCGCGTGGCGTCGATGAAGGCGCCGATAGGCACATGGAAAAGGATGCCAAGCAGGCCGCTGACCGTCAGAACGACGCCGATCTGGCCGGCCGTCCAGTTGCCCGCGGTCAGCAGGTAGATGCTGACGAACGGCCCCAGGGCGCCGCGTACGTCAGCGAGCAGGAAATTCATGGCGTCGAGCTGCTGGCGATAGGCGGTTCCGGCCATGTGGTGCGCGCGTGCGAGATCACGCCTCCCTGGGTTGCCGGGCCAAGCGGCCGGCGAACTCAGGCCAACGGTTTGCGTGCAGGCCCGTTCCCTGCGACGCCCTTGCAGGCGAACCTAGATATCCAAATCCTTGGCGAAGGCTGCGCGTTCCTGGATGAATCGGAAGCGTAACTCAGGTTTCGATCCCATCAGCGCGTTGACCGATTCTGCAACGGCGTCCTTGTCGGCGGCGGCGATCTCGATTTTGAGCAGCGTGCGCTTGCCGGGCATCATCGTCGTTTCCTTTAGGTTCTGGGCATTCATCTCGCCCAGCCCCTTGAAGCGCGTCACGTCAACCTTGGCGTTGGCGGGGAATTCGGCCTTGACCAGCTCCTGCCGGTGCTTCTCGTCTCGCGCATAAAAGGTTTTGCCACCATGGCTCAGCTTGAACAAAGGTGGGACAGCCAGATAGAGGTGGCCGTTGGTGATCAGCTCGGGCATCTCCTGGTAGAAGAAGGTCATCAGCAGGGAAGCGATATGGGCGCCGTCGACATCGGCATCGGTCATGATGATCACGCGATCGTAACGAAGGTCCTCGTCGCGGTATTTTGTGCCAGCGCCCGCACCCAGTGCCTGCACGAGGTCCGATAGCAATTGATTCTGCGACAGCTTGGCCGAGGTGGCGTTGGCCACGTTGAGAATCTTGCCGCGAAGGGGCAGGATGGCTTGGTTTTTAGGGTCGCGGGCCGATTTGGCCGAGCCACCGGCTGAATCGCCCTCGACCAGGAAGATCTCCGTTTCGCCGCTGGTATTGGAGCAATCCCAGAGCTTGCCCGGCAACCGCAGCTTGCGGGTCGCCGACTGGCGGTTGACCTCCTTCTCCTTCTTGCGCCGCTGCCGGTCCTCAGCCTGATCGATCGACCATTCGAGCAGCCGCGTCGCTTGCTGCGGACTGTCGGCCAGCCAATGGTCAAAGGCATCACGGACGGCGCCCTCGACCAGCCGAGTGGCTTCCTGGGTCGCCAACCGGTCTTTCGTCTGGCCCTGGAATTCGGGCTCGCGAATGAATACCGAAAGCATCCCGGCAGCGGTGCCGAAGACGTCCTCGGCGCTGATCTGCGTTGCTTTCTTGTTGCCGACCCGCTCGCCAAATTCTTTCAGGCCGCGGCTCAGGGCGTTGCGGAAGCCCGCTTCATGCGTGCCGCCATCGCGCGTTGGGATGGTGTTGCAGTAGGAGTTGAGAAAGCCGTCTTCGTCGCTGATCCAGCAGACAGCCCATTCGACGGTGCCGTGCCCCGATGGTCGCTCGATACGGCCCGAGAACAGGTCCTTGGTCACGCGCGTCTGGCGCTCGATGCGGGAGGTCAGAAAATCCTTGAGGCCGCCGGGGAAATGAAACAGCGCTTCGGCTGGCGTGTCGTCGGTAATGAGAGAGGGGTCGCACGACCAGCGGATCTCAACGCCGCCGAAGAGATAAGCTTTCGATCGCGCCATGCGGTGCAGGAGCGTGGGCCTGAAGGCGCAGCCCTTGCCGAATATTTTCTCGTCGGGCCGGAAGCGCACCTTGGTGCCCCGCCGGTTCATGATGCTTCCAAGCTTTTCCAGCTTGGTTTGCGGCGTGCCGCGCGAGAACACCATGCGATAGAGCTGTTGCCCGCGCGCCACCTCGACCTCGCAGGTCTCCGACAGTGCGTTGACCACCGATATGCCGACGCCGTGCAGTCCGCCGCTGGTGTTATAGGCCTTGCCGTCGAACTTGCCGCCCGAGTGCAGCGTGCACATGATGATTTCAAGCGCGGACTTGGTCTTGAACTTGGGATGCGGATCGATGGGAATGCCGCGACCGTTGTCGGAGACGGCCAGGAAGCCCGCAGCATCGAGGCGCACCTCGATCCAGGTGGCGTGACCGGCCACCGCCTCGTCCATGGAGTTGTCAATTACCTCGGCAAAGAGGTGGTGCAGCGCCTTCTCGTCCGTGCCGCCGATGTACATGCCTGGCCTGCGGCGCACGGGCTCGAGGCCCTCGAGGACCTCGATGTCGGCGGCGGTATAGCTTTCGGAGGCGTCGGCCACCCGGCTGCGGCGCTGAACTTTGTCGGTCATATCGGTGGCTTCTAAACCTAATTTCTCAAATAAATCTCGCTTTGAGACCATGCTTTCATGTCCCTTTCGCGCGCAACGGGGGTGCTGCAAGCGGCGCGGACGCGCGTCACGCTAGACGACGGGCTACCCGAATCCGTAGGCGCCTGGGGTCGCATGCACCGCCCATCATTGGCAAGCCGTGGTGACGCCGCAAGCTCGCCTGGAGCGCCCTCAGGGCGTGCCCGCCGCCTCGGCCGATACCGGCACCGCAACATTGTCGATCAGGCGCGTCTGGCCAAGCCAGGCTGCGGCCAGCACCCGGCCAACGCGGCCTTGGCCCGATGTCCAGTCCCGCAGCGTCAGGGCATCGCGAACTGTAAGATAGTCGATCCTGCCGAAGCCCGCTTGGCTGAGTGCACGTTCGCCCGCGGCAAGGGCCGGGGCGACATCAGCGCCGGCGCGTGCTGCTTCGGCCACACGGGCGATCACGGCATAAAGGGTCGCGGCGCGCCCCCGCTCCTCGTCCGACAGGTTGCGATTGCGGCTCGACATGGCCAGCCCGTCGGCCTCGCGGACCGTCGGGGCGGCCACAATGCGCAAGGGCAGGTTGAGATCGCGCACCATCTGGCGAATGACGCAGAGCTGCTGATAATCCTTCTCGCCGAACACGGCGCTATCGGCCCCACTCTGAGTGAACAGCTTCAGGCACACCGTTGCCACGCCCCGGAAAAAATTGGACCGGAACTCGGTCTCGAGACCCTCCGCCGTGCCGCCCGGGACGACGTAGGTCGCAAAGCCGTCCGGGTACATCTCGGCCTTGGTCGGAGCCCAGATCAGGTCGCATCCCACCGACGCCAGCTTGGCTTGGTCGTCCTCGAAGGTGCGCGGGTAGGTGTCGAAGTCCTCGGTCGGCGCGAACTGGGCCGGATTGACAAAAATCGACGTTATGGTGTGGCTTGCGTGACGCTTGGCGGTTCGCACCAGCTCGAGATGGCCCGCATGCAGCGCGCCCAGCGTCGGAATGAGACCGACGCGGCCGCCGGCGGCCCGCCATTGCGCCACCTGCGACCGGAGCTCGCGGACGCTGCGACACACAGCAACCCTCGCCTGCTGCACGACGTTTTCTCCTTGGTTGCGCAAATCATCGGCCCCAGCTTCTGCTACAATATCAGCGCTTAGGCGAGTCGTTTGCGGTGTCGCAACCAACTTGACCAGAAGAACGAGGAGCCGATATGGCGCGGGCGGGGAACGTCGGTTCGGAGAGGCACGCATCGGTGGGTCAGGCTTCGCCGCGAACGGTGCCGCTGCCGGCCCGCGACGAAATCGCGAGCTATCATCTTATAGACGAGGCGCGCCTCGTCGGCGGCCTGATCGAGCGTGCCGTCTACAGCTCCGACGACCGACGCCGCATCGCGGATCTCGCTACCCGGCTCGTGACGGTAGTTCGTGGTAACCGCGGCGCGCGCGGCGGCATCGATGCCTTCCTGCACGAATATGGCCTCAGTTCGCAGGAAGGCGTCATCCTGATGTGCCTGGCCGAGGCGCTGCTGCGAATACCCGACAGCGACACGGCCGACGCCCTCATTTCCGAAAAGATCGGCAGCGGCGGCTGGAGCCGTCATATCGGCCATTCCGACAGCTTCCTCGTCAACGCCTCGACTTGGGGACTGATGCTGACCGACCGCCTCGTCAAGCTCGGCCAATCAACCGGCCAGAGCCCAACCAGCCTGGTGAAACGGCTCGTGGCGCACTCGGGCGAGCCGGTGATCCGGCAGGCGTTGCGGCACGCCATGCGCATCATGGGTGATCAGTTCGTGCTGGGCACCCGTATCGAGGAGGCAATCCGACGCGCGGGCCCGCTCGAAAAACGAGGTTATCGGCTGTCCTACGATATGCTGGGCGAAGGCGCTCGGACCGCCAAGGACGCCGATCGCTATTTGGCTCGCTATGCGGCGGCGGCGGAAGCCGTCGGCAAGGCGGCTGGACCACTGGCGGCGGTGCACGCGGACGCGTTGATGGAGCGGCCGGGGCTGTCCGTGAAACTGTCCGCCATCGACCCCCGCTTCGAGGCCGGAAAGGAGGCCCGCCTTGACCGAGAGCTGGCGCCGAAACTCCTCGAGCTGGCTCGATTGGCGCGGTCTCACGGGCTGACCCTGACCATTGATGCCGAGGAGCAGGACCGACTGGACATCACGCTGGGCATGTTCGGGCGCTGCTTCCTCGACCCCGCGCTCGAAGGCTGGGCGGGGCTGGGCGTCGTGGTGCAGGCTTACGGCCGGCGGACGATCCCCGTGCTGCGTTGGTTGAAGCGACTATCAGACCAGGCCGGCAAGCGCATTCCCGTTCGCCTGGTCAAGGGCGCTTACTGGGACAGCGAGATCAAATGGGCGCAGGAGCGCGGGCTGGTGGATTATCCCGTGTTCACCCAGAAGCTGTTCACGGATGTCTCCTACCTGGCGGCCATGCGGTTCCTGCTCTCGGATCCCAAAGCTTTCTATCCGCAGTTTGCGACCCATAATGCGCATAGCGTCGCGACCGCAGCCATCGCCGGCGCCAATCAGCCATTTGAGTTCCAGCGCCTGCACGGTATGGGCGAAGCGCTGTACGATGAATTGCTGGGCGAGGGCCGCTCGCGTCACGTCTGTCGCATCTACGCGCCGGTTGGCGGCTACAGCGACCTCCTCGCCTATCTGGTGCGGCGCCTGCTCGAGAACGGTGCCAACACCAGCTTCGTCAATCGTCTGGCCGACGACGCAGCCCCGGTTGCCGACATTATCCGGGATCCGGTGGAGGTGGCGGAGCAACGCTGGCAGGCGAACCGGCTGCTGGCCACCGCAGGTCTGGTGCGGCC
>JBKJYG010000117.1:0-5396 GCA_046715905.1 Hyphomicrobiaceae bacterium
CCCGCACACGCGGTGCCGCGATGTCCTTGAAGCAGGGTCAGGAGTATGTAGTCAGGTTCGTTTAACGATAGCTGAACTTTGATCGTCTGATTGAAAGCCGCCATAGCCGATTGGGTTGCTGCTGACCATGTTGCATCCATTTTACCCGACAGGCAGCCGAGCCGCCGCAATTCCTGCTGGATGCTCTGGATAAGATCGCGATGCGCGGCATGGCTCGCTATTCTCTGGGCATCGGAATCTGATTGTGTGCGAAGCGCGGTGGGACGGCGAGCGTCATCACTCAGGCCAGATGGGCGGGAGGAGGTCCCACTGCCGGCAAAATTCGGAAGCGATGAGGCTGGGGGTGCCCAGGTATGCTGCAGGGCAAATCCAGCGGTAGACAAAACTCCTGCGTATATGATGCCAGTTAAAAAGGATCCGAATCCCGACCGACTGACGCCCATGACGCTAAACTTTCAAATGACACAACGGCAGCATAACGTGCAAACATGAACTTAGATCCAACGTACCGGTCAACTCCCAGCGTCACAATGGTATTTGAGCAACTTCGATCTCACGATTTCGTGCCAAGACCGGAGCATTAATAAAATCTTTATACTGCAGCCCGCGACTTCATCAGCCGCAGAGGGGTATAAGTCAGCACGCACGCGCCTGTTTGATTGATCACGCGATTGCGGGTCCGCACGAGGCCGCGGCCGCCTTTCGAGCTTTCGCGCTGCTCGATCACTTCAATCTCGACATGAATGGTGTCGCCGGCCAGGGTCGGCGCTGAAATTTCGAGTTCCATGCCCAGGAACGCCACGCCCGTTCCTTGAAGCGAGCCCGCGATCGTCAGCCCCTCGGCCAGCGAAAACACAAGCGCGCCGGGGGCAAGGCGTCCTTGAATGGCACTTTCGGTTTGGCGGTAGACTTCGTTCGTGAACAGTACCTCGAGCATGCCGGTGCAGGAAATGAAGTTCACAATGTCTGTTTCCGTGATGGTGCGTCCGAAGGTGCGGTAGCTGTTGCCGACCGCCATATCCTGCCAGTAGAAGCCTTGGCCAAGAAGGTTCATGCGACTTGTCCTGATCGATGAGCGACCCCACTCGCAAGGTCGCTATTTGGAATGCGGGCGTAAGTCTTGTCCACCTCTGGACCCGGAACCAGCGATCTTCAGGCTCGCCGGGCGACTTTATCGAACACCGTGACGGGATCCCTCACGACGCTCCGGACATCGCCGCGTCGGAGCGTCAGCCCTTGCCGATCGAAGTATTCGAGGATTTGAATGCCGATGTTTCTCCCTGATCCGCTGCGGTCCCGGAACTGAGCCGCCGTAAACATGCGGTCTGGCGCGCCTTGAGACAGGTGTTCAGCCATTTTACCAAGCTCGATCAGCGCCGCGAGCAGGAAAAATCGGTCGCTTGCAACCTCAACGATTTTGCCGATGCGCGCCATTGTCTTGCAAAGCTTGCGAATGGTCGCCACCGGCTGGCCGAGGTGCTCGGCCATTTCGCGCACCTGCGGGGGACGCGTGGGCGTTTGGGCAAGCAAGCCCGCAACCCGCTCCCAGAGTTTCGCATCCGTTGCCCCAAGGCTCGACACGTGCGTGGGGAGGCGGACGGTGACGGTGTCGGCCACCAGCATCCCTTCAGCGACGAGCAGGCTCAGAGCCGGCGCGAACAGGTGCTTGGGCAAGCGCGGCTGCAGGACCAGGCGGAGCCCCTCAGGGGACTGGCCGGGCAGCTCGGGTCTGTCGGCATGAAACCGCGTCAGAGCGGCCCCGACCGCTTCAGCCAGCTTCGCCAGCAACGCCTCGCCGGCTACGAACGGGACGCCGGCGATGTCGATCCGCTTGGGCTGCAGGCGCGCCAGCACCGCCTCGGCTTCCGCCGCAGAGAGCCCGCGATCGATTGCAAACGCCTGATAGTCGACGATCCCTGGCGACAGAGCCAGCGCGGCGTCGAGCGCCGCTGCGTGATCGCGGTCCCGCAGAGCCGCCAGTATGGCAAGGCGTGCCGGCGAGCGCCGCAATCGCTTGGGCGCACGCGGATCGATGACCCTGCCGCCGCCAATCGTTCGTTCGGCTGCGGCGTCGCGCACCACGAAGCAATCTCCGGCCCTGGCCGGCAGCGGGTCGTTCAACAAGAGCTGCGCCAATCCACTGCCCTGAGCCGACAGAGCTTCGTCCTCCAGCGGGGCGAGCTGAGCCAGAACCTCGCTGGTTCCAAGGTGAAGGTGAACCCGCGTCCCCGCCTTCGACGCGCGTGCTTTGCCGGGCAAGAGCCGCATGCTGGCATCAAACCGGCTGGTCATGAACGGCTGAGCCGGATCCACGAGCCACTGACCTCTGGCGAGTGCCGTCTTTTCAATGCCGGCGAGATTGAGGGCGCACCGCTCGCCCACAGAGGCGCGTTCCGCCTGCCGCCCCTGCGCATGCAGCGTGCGAACTCGGACCTCGTGGCCTCCCGGCAGCACCAAGACGCGATCTCCAACCGCGACGCTGCCAGCGACAATACCGCCGGTGACGACAGTCCCAGAGCCGGCGACGGTGAACGAACGGTCGATGCTCATGCGGAAGGCGCCCTGCTCGGCCCGTTCAGGCCGGCTCATGGCTTCATCAAATAGCCGCTGCTTGAGCTCGCTGATGCCAGCGCCCGTCACGGCCGATACCGGCAGGATGTCGGCAGATTCTAAAGTTGAGCCGGCGAGGACTGATCGGATCTGCTGCGTCACCTCGACCTGCCGCGCATCGTCGACCAGATCGACTTTGTTCAATGCCACGAGCCCCTGCTCGATACCGAGAAGATCGATGATATGCAGATGCTCGCGCGTCTGCGGCATCACGCCATCGTTGGCGGCAACCACCAGCATGACGAATTCGATGCTCGCCGCTCCCGCCAGCATCGTATGAACGAACCGCTCGTGCCCGGGGACATCGACAAATCCAAGCACGCCGCCCGAGGGCAGCGGAACATAGGCAAAGCCGAGTTCGATGGTGATGCCGCGAGCCTTCTCCTCCTTCAACCGGTCCGTTTCGACGCCGGTCAAGGCCTTCACGAGCAACGTCTTGCCGTGATCAATATGGCCAGCCGTTCCGATGATCATAGCGCCAACGAACTCTGGCATGGAGCGGGGTGCAACAGCTCATCAACATGCCACAGGCTCAGCCGGGCGTCACGAGCCGGGCCGTTGCCCTGGTCCTAACGCTTGGGGTCAGCTGGGGCCGGACGGATTTGAGTTTCCCGATCGGCCTCCGTCTTAAGCGCGGGGTCTACAAACTCGAGCTTGGCCTTATCGCGCAGGTTTTGCGCCATTTCTTGCGCCTTTCGATGCACGAGGGAGGCCAGGATGCGGTCCTTGACGGTATCGAAAGCCGGCGCTCCGCGATCCCTTCGATCTTCCACTTTGATGATATGCCAGCCGAATTGGCTTTGCACAGGCTGGGAGACGTCACCCTTCTTAAGCTTGAAAGCTGCGTCCTCAAACTGCGGCACCATCTGCCCGCGAGCGAAATAACCCAGATCGCCGCCCTCATCCTTGCTGCCGGGATCCTTGGAGAACTCTTTGGCCAGCTTGCTGAAATCATCGCCATGGGCGAGCTTTTCGAAGACTTCCTTGGCCTTGACTTCGGTTTCGATCAGGATATGACGCGCGCGCACCTCTTCCTGCGCCTTCGCCGACGAGATCTGCGCATCGTAAAGCTTGCGCGCATCCGCTTCGGTGACCGAACTCTTGATGGACCGATCGAAGTAAGCGTCGCGCAAGGCGCGCCGCTGCCAGTATTTCAGCCGTTCATCAAAAGCTGGACCGGCGCCGAGCTTCTCGTTTTCCGCGGCTTCGGCGAACAAATGATTCTCGATCAGGTATTCCACGAGCACGCGCCGACGCTGGTCTGCTGGAATTGTGCCCAGGTCATTGCCGATCTCGGCTTCGGCCAGCCGCAGATCCGCCTCGGTGATGTCACGGCCATTGACTTTGGCAACCACACTTTCCTGAGCCATCCCGGGCGTGCCGAGCGAGGCGGCCACAAGCCACGACAAGACGAACAGCAGGCGGGACAATGACCTCACGACGGCATTCCTTCTCCGAAAGATCGGGCTTCCGGCCTCGATCACATCCACAAGCGAAGGTCGTGCCGACTCATGTTGCCGAATCCAAGTGAAGATTTGGACATGTGCCTGCCGCAGCGCGACAAGCTCCATCACGCCCAGGCGCGAGCCCCAGCCGCGGATGCGTTGACAAAGAGGGCTTCGGCTCCTTATCTCATGCCGATCCGCTCGGCTCAGAACACCAGTGGCCCATTCATCAATCTGAAGTTCTCCCTCGATCATGAGAGATGCGCCAAAGCGGGCTGCCGGCATACCCCCGGACGGCTCAAACCTAGATCGGCGCCCAGGTCCATCCGGATGCGGCGCTGCACCCGTCTCAGGCGCGGTCACTGACGCGCTGATGCGGGCCAACACGTATTGAGGCCACGCGCATGCTGTCTATCGGTTCAATCGCGACGAAGATTTTCGGCAACTCGAATGATCGGCGGCTGAAGTCGTATTGGAAGACGGTCGAGGAGATCAACGCGCTCGAGGCTGAAATCGAGCCGCTTTCCGACGCCGAATTGCGCGATCGCACCGTGACGTTCCGCCAGCAATTAGCCGATGGGGTGGATCTCGACGATCTGCTGGTGCCAGCCTTTGCCACAGTTCGCGAAGCAGCAAAGCGTTCGCTCGGGCAGCGGCACTTCGATGTGCAGCTTGTCGGCGGCATGGTGCAGCACGCCGGTAAAATTTCGGAGATGAAGACCGGCGAGGGCAAGACGCTCGTTGCGACCCTGGCCGTCTACCTCAATGCGCTCGCCGGGCGCGGCGTGCATGTCGTCACCGTCAACGACTACCTGGCCAAGCGCGATTCCGAGTGGATGGGGCAAGTGTACCGCTTCCTCGGCCTGACGGTCGGGTGCATCGTCCACGAGCTTGACGACGAACAGCGCCGCGAGCAGTACGCCTGCGACGTGACCTACGGCACCAACAACGAGTTCGGTTTCGACTACCTGCGCGACAACATGAAGATGAGCGCGCACGAGATGGTTCAGTTCGGCGGGCGGCCGCTGGAGCTTGCCGGTCACTATTTTGGGATCGTGGATGAAGTCGATTCGATTCTGATCGACGAGGCTCGGACGCCGCTCATCATCTCGGGCCCGGTCGAAGATCGCTCCGACCTCTACATCTCTGTTGACGATCTAATGAAGGTGCTCGTCGCCGAGCACGACGCGATCGAGCGCGACATCCTGAAGTCCCAGACCCGAGACGAGGCCAAGGAGCAGCTTAAGACGAAGGCCCTGCTGGAGCTCGACGAAAAACAGCGGCAAGTGGCGCTCACGGAAGCTGGCAACGAGCGCATGGAGGCGTTGCTCACCGAAGCGG
>JBKJYG010000118.1:0-2737 GCA_046715905.1 Hyphomicrobiaceae bacterium
GTCACGGTTACCGGTGAATCGCCGCTGGTTGATGCCAGGGCGATGGGCACGGCGACCAACTTCACGCAGGACGAACTCGCGCGCATTCCAACGTCTCGCGACCCATGGGCGCTACTACGCACCGTCCCGGGCGTGGTCGTCGACCGCATCAATATCGCCGGCAACGAGACGGGCCAGCAGTCCGGCTATACCGCAAAGGGCATCCCCTCCAGCCAATCGACCTGGACGCTCGATGGTGTGGTGATCACGGACAGTGCTGCCGTTGGCGCGTCCCCCACCTATTTTGATTACGATGCGTTCGAAGAAATCCAGATTTCAACGGCGCGCGCGGATATTCGCCAGCCGACCGGTGGCGTTGGCATCAACATGGTCGTCAAGCGCGGGACCAATGCATTCCGCGGCGGCTTCAAGGGCTACTACACCAACGATGGACTCGAAGCGAACAATGTCCCGGACGAGCTTGTCGCTTTGGGCGTAACGCCGGCCACCGCCGACCACAACGACGAAATCATGGAGTGGGGCGGCGACTTCGGCGGGCCGATCTTCAAGGACAAGCTGTGGTTCTGGTCCTCCTACGTCGAGCAGGATATTCGGCTCTATCGCCGGCAGGTGCGCGACATCGACCGCACGGTTCTCAAGACGACGAACTTCAAGACCAACTGGCAGGCCACCTCGAAAGACATGGTCAGCTTCCTCTGGTTCAACGGCGCCAAGGAGAAGTACGGCCGCGCCACCGGGTTCTCCGGCATCGAGGCGCGTACCGCGACCTGGAACCAGGGAAACTTCACCAATGAAGACCTGCCGCCGGGTCTCTTCAAGATCCAGAACGATCGGGTCTTCAGCTCAAACTTCTTCATGAGCGCCAAGTACGCTTACTACAACACGGGCTTTACGCTTGACCCGATTGGCGGCCTGGAGGCGCAGGGCGGACAGAGCACGCGGCTGTCCCAGACCTACGGCAGCACGCTGGGACAATACTTCCGTCGGCCGCAACACACCGTCAATGTCGACGGTCAGTATTTCTTTTCGGCGATGGGTGGCAACCACGAACTGAAAATGGGTGTCGGCCGCCGTCAGTCTGACGCGGCGACCCGGATCGTTTACCCGGGCGACATGGTATTCGCCTTCGACGACCCGACGACGCAGTACGTGCATCTCTACCGCACGGGCAACAGCCAGAACCGCGCCAAGGTCGTCAACGCGTATTTCGGTGACACTTTCACGCGGGACCGGTTGACGCTCGACCTCGGCGTGCGATTCGACCGGCAGAACGGCGAAGCGCTCCCCACGGAGATCGAGCCCAACAAAGCATTTCCCAATCTGGTGCCGGGCGTGAAGTTCCCCGGCTACAAGACGCCGTTCACGTTCAACAACATCTCGCCGCGCGTCGGCATGACCTATGCGCTCGATGAGGCGCGGCGGACGCTCGTGCGGGCGAGTTACTCGACGGCGCCCGGACAGCTGTACGCCGGCTTGGTGGGATACATGAATCCAAGCGCGTCAGTCGGATTTGTCCGCTATGGATGGGTCGATGCCAACGGCGACCACCTGGCACAGCCCACTGAAATCAACTTCAACGATTTCAGGACCAGCGGCGGCGGGTTCAACCCCGCGACGCCAACGGCCGTGACCTCGTCCAACAAGATCGACCCCAACTTCAAGACGGTCGTCGGTCAATCGTTCATTCTCGGTGTGGATCGCGAGCTTGCCGGCAACCTGGCCGTGCAGCTCAGCTATTCCTTCACCACCGCGAACAACTATGAAATGGAACCTCGCGTCAATGCGCAAACCGGCGGCCGCTTGGGACCCGAGTTCTACGAGCCGATTGCGCCCATCGCCGGAACGATTCCGGCAAGCGCAGGGGGCGGCACGTACAGCATTCCGGCGTTCAGACCCAACCAGGCGATGGTGACCGCCGCAGGCGGCGGGTTCCTGCTGACCAACTACGACGGCTACAAGTCGAGGTACAACGGCATCGAAGGACAGCTCATCAAGCGCAGGTCCAATCGTTGGATGGGTCGCGTCTCGTTCTCCTTCAACGATCCCAAGGAGTACTACGACATGGCGGTGCCGGTGAACTACTTAGGCAATCCCACCCGGCGAGACACTGAGACCCTGAACGACGGTGGCATCTGGGCGCCGCGCAGCGCCGGTAGCGGGGCTGGCGACGTGTTCATGGCCGGTAAATGGACAGTGAACGTCAATGGCGCGTATCAACTGCCCGCCGGCTTCGAGGTGGCGGCAAACCTGTTTGGCAAGGACGGCTCGCCGCTCCCCATTCAGGCGACGTCTGCGCTGGGTTCCGATGTCGGTCAGCGCGTGCTCGTGACGCCGGATCTGAACACAGTGAAGTTTGACCAACTGTGGAACCTCGACCTTCGGCTCGGCAAGGTGGTGCGCCTCGGCGGGTTGAACGCGAACCTGCACGTTGACGCATTCAACGTGTTCAACGGCAACAACACCCTGAACCGGATCCGCAACGTCGCTTCGGCGGCGTTCTTCCAGCCCACGCAGAACCTGAGCCCGCGCATTCTGCGGTTCGGCGTCCGCGTCGGGTTCTAGCACGCATCACGGTTAGGGTCACCGCTCGTCGGTGACCAATCAGGGCGGGACCGGGCAACCGGTCGCCGCCCTGATTTTTTTTGCGGGAGGGCACTACTTGTCGGCCAAGGTGCGTCCCGCTGCGCGCAGGAAGCTCTCCATGGTGCCGGAGTAGCCAAAAACGAACCGGGCGAGG
>JBKJYG010000119.1:0-6748 GCA_046715905.1 Hyphomicrobiaceae bacterium
CTTCGCAGAGGTGGATGCTCGAGGCGGCTGGCATTTCGGCCGACGGCCCGGCGGGCCTGGTGCGCGCGGCCGGACTGGCCTCGGTCTATGCGTCGGTCGTTCGGGTTTGGATCGATGATGATGATCCGGGCCTCGCACGCACCATGGCCGCGCTCGACCGGCAGCTTCGGCGGGGGGACCGTATGTTGCGGTCGGCCGATGAGGTTTGGCGAGCCGCGACCCGGGTGGCCGACATCGTGACGTCACCGTTCTGCAGCCGCTCCCGGGCAAGCCCGACCTCTCCTGATGGCCAAGCCGACGCAAGCAGCGGGCCGGCGTCGCCCACCGCTGCGCCGAGCCCTCAATCGGGGGCGAATTTGAACTGACGCCAATCCGGGATTGCGCAGGATGCCCCACCGCCAGCCGCAGCCGACCATTCCGTTTGACGTCTTCACGCAGATCGACATCCGGGTCGGCCGCGTTGTCCGTGCCGAGCCCTTGATCGGCGCCCGCAAGCCTGCCTTAAAGCTTGAGATCGATTTCGGCCCCGAGCTCGGCGTCAGGAAGAGCTCCGCCCAGATCACCCGGCACTACACACCCGAACAGCTGGTCGGGCGACAAGTCGCGGCCGTGGTCAACTTTGCGCCGCGTCAAATCGGCCGTTTCATGTCGGACGTGTTGACCCTTGGCTTTCCCGATGCCGATGGCGAGGTCGTGCTGATCTCTCCGGACCAGCCGGTCGCCAACGGCGCGAGGCTATTCTGAAACTCAGACCGGCAGGCGCACGCTGGCGCGCAGGCCACCGAGCGGGCTGCTCCCGAGGATCACATCGCCGCCGTGGCTCTTGGCAATGTCGCGTGCGATGGCAAGTCCCAGGCCCGAGTTTCCCGCATCCTGATTGCGGGCGTGGTCCAGGCGGTAAAACGGCTTGAACACGTTCTCACGCTCGCTTTCGGGGATGCCGGGACCGTCGTCATCGACGTCGATCCGGATGAAGCCATTTTCCCTTATCACTCGCAACACGACGTGGTCCCCGAACCGTGCCGCGTTGGAGAGCAAGTTCGTCAGCACGCGCTTCATGGCATTGCGTTTCAGCGGCACGATGATGCCGCGCCGCCTCCGGCTCATCTTGAGGTCGATCTTGGCACCGTAGTAGAGGGCTTCCGAATGCACTTCATCGAGGAGATTAGCGACTTTCGTTGGTTCGGCGGTCTCACCGCCGTCGCCCTTTGCGAAGGCCAGATAGTCTTCCAGCATGTGCTGCATGGCCTTGATATCGGCCTTCATGCCGTCGACCTCGGCGCTGGGCGTCAGAAAGGCCAATTGCAGGCGCAGCCGGGTGATGACCGTGCGCAGGTCATGCGAAACTCCGGCCAGCATGGTGGTGCGTTGCTCGACATGCTGCGTGATGCGCTCGCGCATTTCGATGAACGCTTGCGCCGCCTGCCGCACCTCGCGCGCACCTCGCGGTCGAAAATCGGCGGGCACAGGGCGGCCCTTGCCGAAGGCGTCGGCTGCCTCGCCGAGCCGCAGGATGGGCCGGATCTGATTGCGCAAGAACAGGATCGCCACGGTCAGCAGCACGACGGATGTGCCGACCATCCACATCAGGAAAATATGCGAGTTGGAAGCGTAGGTCTGGCTGCGGGTGGCGATGAAGCGGAGCACGGCATTCTCATGCCGGACGCGAACCTCGACGTGGCGAGACTGGCCCACCGTGTCGATCCAGAACGGCAGCGTGATCTGCCGGCGGATCTCGTTCGAAAGGGTCTTGTCGAGCAGGGCAAAAAAAGGCTTGGGCTGGCTGGCCGGGAGGTCGCCCGGCGGCAGGATCTGAATGGTGAGGCCCAGCCGGTCGCGGGCCATGTCGATCAGCCGGGCATACTCGTCGTCGGTGCGATAGTCCTCGTAGACGTCGATCAGGGCCGCGATATCGCGCGCCGTGGCTTCGGACAGTCGGCGCGTCACCGATTGCCAGTGCCGTTCCATGAAGGAAAAGGCAACGACGCTTTCGAGCAGCACAATCGGCGTGATGATGATGATCAAGGCGCGAGCGTAGAGGCCCGTTGGCGCCATAAGTCCCGCGAGGTGTCCAACGCGACTGCCGAGTCGGCGAAGGAGCGCCATGTCCGGCCAATTCCAAACCCGGCCGCGTGGCGGCAGGGTCCGGATGGCTTTGTCCTCGACGAGCGTCATCCCCTTATATGCTCTCCAGTGACTGGGAAATGTTTCGAGCGGATGCGGCATCAGCTCGGCTCCGGCGTGCCTCAGTCGACGTACAGGATGTAGCCCTTGCCACGAACGGTTTGCAGATAGACGGGGTTGGAGGGATCAGCCTCGATCTTGCGGCGCAGCCGGTTGATCTGCACATCCACGGCGCGCTCGCTGCCGGTCGATTCGTCGGCCGCCAGCTCCTGTCGCGGGATGGGCATGCCGGGCCGGCCAGCGAACAACCGCAACAGATCGCGCTCGCGTTCGGTCAATTTGATGGCCTCCTCGCCACGTCGCAATTCGCCCCGCCCGACGCTGAACTGATAGTCGCCCATGAGGAGTTCGTCGGTGGACCCCGCATCCGGCCGGCCTCGGCGCAGAATGTTTTGAATCCTGAGTACCAGCTCCCGCGGCTCGAAAGGCTTTGTCATGTAGTCGTCAACGCCGGTTTCAAGCCCGGCAATACGCTGATCCACGTCGGCCTGCGCCGTCAGCATGCAGATCGGAATGGTCACCGCCAGACTTCTGAGCGACCGCGCGAACTCCAATCCTGTCTCGCCCGGCATCATGACATCGAGAATGATCAGGTCGAACGTCAGGCTGCGCATGGCACTGCGCGCAGTCTCGGCATCCTCCGCCGTGCTGACCCGGAACCCGCTCTCGAACAGGTAGCGCGCGATCAGGTCGCGGATGCGCTTGTCATCATCGACGATCAGAATATGCGGCGCGTCATCGTGCAGCGGCTCGCGCCGGCCTTCGGGCCCGGCCTGATTGTGCGCTTCGGTCATGACGACTCCCCCTTGATGACCCTCTGTCGCGATAGCCTATTTTACGAAACGGTCGCTTGTCCCCAAACCAATCAACTGCTCGACCGCCGGCCGGTCCTCGCCCTCGACCATCGCCAGCAGAAACGCCTCGGCCTTGCTCCGTGCCTCCGAACCCGCGGCCTGCAGCGCGGTTGCAATACGACGCGTCTGCAGATGCAGCAGTTGCTCGGAAAGTTCGCGCCCCTTGGCTGTGACCTGCAGCCGCCGCTCACGGCGATCACGGGCGCCGGCCGTCTGCTCGATATACCCCTCGCCGACGAGCTGGCGCAGCACGCGAGCCAGGCTCTGTTTGGTGATGCGCAACACGAGCAGCAAATCCGCGACCCGCAGATCGGGATTGCGGTTGACGAAGTGCAGGACACGGTGGTGAGCCCGACCAAATCCGAGCGTGAGCAAAATTTCGTCGGCGTCCGCAGTAAAGTCGCGGTAGGCGAAGAACAGCAGTTCGACCAAGGTCACAAGGTCGGGATGGGCGTCTGTGCCATCGCCCGACAAAGCACGCGCGTTCCCACGTCGCGCATGGCGCTCCCCGGCGGATGAAAGTATGTCAGCCATGTTGACTTATCTGGATCCAATTGTTAGTCGTGGCAAGACCTTTCGAGGTGAATCCGTCTCTCCGCATCCTCTCCTTGCCTGAGGTGGACCGCTCGGAAATCATTCAAGCCTGTCCCCGGCGCACGCTAAAAGTAGGGCCGTTGCTCTCCAGAACTTGATGACCCTGATAGTTTGACGACCAACCCACGTTCAAGGCACCGTTGCGCCCGAATCGAGGCTGCGGCGTGGCGACGTGAAACTGACCCGTACGGAGAATGACGCCATGGCCACGGAGCTCATCTATTTCGGCGATCCGCTGATCTGGTATGACGGCGGGGTCATTCCGTCGCAAGACGCCTCGATTCACGTGCTCACGCACGGGTTGCACTACGGGTCCTGCGTGTTCGAGGGCGAGCGCGCCTATCATGGCGTCGTATTCAAGTCGCGCCTGCATACGGAGCGGCTGCATCGCTCGGCCGAGCTGATGGATTTCGTCATTCCCTACAGCGTCGATGTGCTTGAGGCCGCAAAGGCCGAAATCCTGGAACGGAACGGCGGCGGCAACAAGTACGTCCGCGCCGTGGCGTTCCGTGGCGGTGAAAAGATGATGGCGGTGGCCGCTCAGCAAAATCCTATTCACGTGGCCATTGCGACATGGAATTGGCCGTCGATGTTTGATCCTGCCGAGCGCATGCGCGGCATCCGCCTGGATATTGCCGACTATCGCCGGCCCGACCCGGCCTGCGCGCCCGCCATGGCCAAGGCCGCCGGGCTTTATATGATCTGCACTCTCTCCAAGCATCGCGCGGAGCAGAAAGGCTATTCCGATGCCTTGATGTACGACTGGCAGGGTCGCGTGGCCGAGTGCACGGGCGCCAACATCTTCTTCATCGCCGACGGCAAGCTGCACACGCCGATTGCCGATTGCTTCCTGTCCGGGATTACGCGTGCCACGGTCATCGACCTCGCGCATAAGCGCGGCCTCGAGGTTGTCGAACGGCGCATCCTGCCCGAGGAGCTCGGGAGCTTCACGGAGAGCTTCATCGTCGGCTCGGCGGCGGAAGTGACCCCGGTGCGCGAGATCGGGCCGCACCACTACCAGCCAGGACGGATCAGCGAGACGCTGCTCGGTGATTATGTGGCGCTGGTTGATCCCAAGGCCGCGCGAGCTGTGGGTTGATCAAGGCGGGCGCACCTACCAGCCCTTGAATGGGGTTTCCGGAACCGGCGTCAGCGGATCCTTCCGGGCCAGATAGGCCATCAGATTGTCCACCACAAGCTGACCCATCTTGTCTCGCGTGTGCTCGGAGGCCGAGCCGACGTGCGGCACCATGGTGAGATTGGGAACCTCGAACCACTCCGGATCGATCTTCGGTTCGTTGAGAAACACGTCCAGCCCAGCACCCAGGATCGTTTTCGATCGCAACGCCGCCATGAGCGCCGCCTCATCCACGACCGAACCGCGCGCCATGTTGATGACGATGCCGCGCGGACCCAAGGCCTCCAGCACACGCGCATTGACGAGCTTCTCGGTCGACGGTCCGCCGGGCGTGATGATCATCAGCGTATCGACATCGCGGGCCAGGGCGGTGAGATCGGTATAGAACGGCAGCGCGACATCGGGCTGCTTGGTGCGCCCGAAATAGCGCAGCGGCACGCCGAAAGCCTCCAGGCGGCGGGCGATGGCCTTGCCGATGCGCCCGAACCCCACCATGCCCACCGTGCGGTCGCGCAGGCTGCCCGGGGTGAGCGGGTAATCGCCTTTCGTCGCCCAGTGCCCCGCACGCATATAGGCCTCGGCGCGGCTCAACTCGCGCACGGTGCTGATCAGCAATCCAATCGCCGTGTCCGCCACCTCCTCGTTGAGCACGTCGGGCGTGTTGGTTATGATGATGCCGCGTTGCGCGGCCGCCGGTACGTCGATCGAGTCATAGCCGACGCCGAAATTGCCGATGACCTTGAGGCGGGGCATCTGCTGCATCATGGCGGCATCCGTGCGCACGGCGGTATGGGCGCCGGTGCAGATCGCCTCGACCCGGGGCGCAACTTCTGTCACGAGCCGCGCCGCATCGTCGGCCTGATGCATCCAGTGCACCTCGTAGGCGCGTTCCAAGGCGTCGGCGATGAGCGGCATCATGAATCCGGTAGACAGCAGGGCAGGCTTGGTCATGGCGCTCCTCGGGCAATGCGGCAGGGATGCTGCGATCCCCGAAGGTTCTGCAGCCTCGGCTGCATTGAAGTAAAGCACTTTGCGAACGGTTGCGTCCGCAACATCGGACCCTGGTTGACCAATCTAGCATTGTTTCTGCTTGGCATCGGCGGCCGATCCATCGCAAAAACAGGGCATGAGCAACACACCGTGCGACGTCGCGATCATCGGCGGGGGCCATAACGGGCTCGTGTGCGCCGCCTACCTAGCGAGGCGCGGGCTCGACGTCCGCGTTTTCGAGAAAAACCCGGTGGTCGGTGGCGCCGCCGTGACCGAGGAATTCCACCCCGGATTTCGAAACTCCGTCGCCAGCTATACCGTGAGCCTGCTTAATCCAAAGGTCGTCGCGGATCTGGACCTTGCCCAGCACGGCTTGCGCATCGTGGAGCGCCCAGCCGCTAATTTCTGGCCGATCGACGCCACGCGGTCGCTGCTGATGCCGCACGGGTTGGCCGAGCGCCAGGCCGCGATCGGGGCTTTTTCGCAGCGGGATACCGAACGCTTGCCGGCTTATGATGCGGCACTCGAGCGGGCAGCCGCCGTGCTGCGCGATCTGGTGCTGCGCACGCCCCCCAACGCCGGCGATGGGCTCGCCGGCCTGGTGCGTAACGCCGCCCTGGGAAAGCGCATGCTGGGGCTCGGGCTCGACGATCAGCGGCTGCTGGTCGACCTGTTCACCAAGAGTGCCGCCGAGTTCCTGGGCGGCTGGTTCGAAAACGAGATCGTCAAAGGCGCCTTTGCCTTCGACGGCATCGTGGGCGCCTACGCCTCACCATGGGCGGCGGGAACGGCGTACGTCCTGCTGCATCATTGTTTCGGTGAGGTGAATGGCCAACCGGGCGTTTGGGGCCACGCCGTCGGCGGCATGGGAGCCATCTCGGATGCCATCGCGCGTTCGCTCACGGCAGCCGGCGGCAGCATTCGCACCGGTGCCGGCGTGCGCCGCGTGCTCATCGACAACGGCCGCGCCATCGGTGTCGAACTCGAC
>JBKJYG010000120.1:0-7077 GCA_046715905.1 Hyphomicrobiaceae bacterium
GGCGACGTCCTCCTCGTCGCGGGGAAGGGTCACGAGCAAGGTCAGATCGTCGGGACCACGATTCTACCTTTCTCGGACCACGAGGAAATCAGCCGCGCGATCGAGGATTTCAAGCATGCTTGAGGCCCTGTGGCACTGGAGGGATCTGGTGGCTGCGGCGCGGGGGCAGGCCGACGGCGCTCCAACGACGCCGATCACCGGCTTTTCCATCGACACGCGCTCGCTCGAGCCGGGCGACGTGTTCGTTGCGTTGAAGGACCAGCGCGATGGACATGAGTTCGTGACAGCCGCTTTCGCGCGTGGCGCTGGGGCGGCGCTTGTCAGTCGCGACTACACGCGCAAATCCGGCGATGGTGCGCTTCTGCGCGTGGAAAAGCCCCTGGCAGCGCTCGAGCGGATCGGCAGGGCGGCACGGGCGCGCCTTTCGCCGGAGGCCAGGGTCATCGCGGTGACGGGCAGTGCCGGCAAAACCGGCACCAAGGAGATGCTGCGCGCGTGTCTGTCGTCGGTCGCAAAGACGCATGCGGCGAGTCAATCGTTCAACAACCACTGGGGCGTACCGCTGACGCTTGCCCGCATGCCAACCGACACCCGGTTCGGCGTCTTCGAGATCGGCATGAACCACGCCGGCGAGATCACGCCGCTGACACGCATGGTGCGGCCGCATATCGCCATCATCACCAATGTCTTGCCGGTTCACGTCGGCAATTTCGACAGCGGCGAAATCGGGATCGCGCAGGCCAAGGCGGAAATCTTTGCGGGACTGGAGCCGGGCGGCACGGCAATCCTGCTGCAGACCAGCCCGCATTTCGAGCTTTTGCGGCGGGAAGCCCTGGCGCGCGGTGCCAACATCGTCAGCTTTGGGGAGCCAGGATCCAGCGATGCCTGGATCCGGACGCATGGGGGCGTTGTCGACGACCCGCTGGCGGGCCAGGAGCTTGGCATCCAGTTCAAGGACGGCGCGAGCACCACCCTCACGCTCGGCGCGCGGGGCAGCCACATCGCCACCAATGCGCTGGCTGTGGTGCTCGCGCTGCGCGAAGTGGGCCTCGATCCGGCTACAGTGGGTCGCGCGCTCAGCACGGTCGCCGCCTCTCCCGGACGCGGCCAGCGCACGCTCTACCAATCAGACGCCGGTGAGATTCTCCTGATCGATGAGAGCTACAATGCCAATCCGGCCTCCATGGCGGCGGCCATCCAGACGGCGGCCGGCGCCCGATCAGCCACCACCTCGCGGTTGGTGCTGGTCCTGGGCGACATGCTGGAGCTTGGTCCGCAGTCGCCCGCCCTGCACCGGGCCTTGCTCGATGGGATCGTCATGGCGCGAGCCGATCGCGTGTTCACCTGCGGGCCGCAGATGCGTATCCTCCACGACACGCTGAAGCCGGGCCTAGGCTCGTGGTCGGCCACCTCCGGGGCGTTGATCGATCCGGTACTGGCCGAGGTTCGGGCCGGCGATATCGTGATGGTCAAGGGATCGCTGGGCAGCCGCATGCGACCGATCGTGGATGCGCTCAAGAGGCGCTTTGCGGGACCTTCGCCCACCGATTAGAAGGGTCTCGGATGATTTGTCGGGCGCTCCTGGTCAGCGCCAACGAGGTGACCGAATGCTCTATGAGCTTGTGAGCTTCAGTGATCAGATCGGCGCGCTCAACGTGTTCCGCTACATCACGTTCCGGACGGGCGGCGCGATCATGACGGCGTTGCTGTTCGTGTTCCTATTCGGTCCCGCAACGATCGACATGCTGCGCATCAAGCAAGGTAAAGGCCAGCCGATCCGTGACGATGGCCCGCAGAGCCACCTGGCCAAAAAGGGTACGCCCACCATGGGCGGGTTGATGATCCTGTCGGGCGTCACGGTGTCAACGCTGCTCTGGGCCAACCTCGGCAACCCCTACGTGTGGGTCGTGCTCGGCGTGACGCTGACCTATGGCGCCATCGGCTTTTACGACGACTATCTCAAGGTCACACGGCAAACAGCCTCGGGCTTCGGCGGCAAAGCTCGGCTAGCGCTCGAGTTTGCCGTGGCAGGACTTGCTGCGTTTGCGATCATGCGGCTTGGCAAACCCGGGTTTTCCGACGCCCTTACCTTTCCGTTTTTCAAGACGCTCATATTCCCGCTCGGATTCATGTTCATCCTGGTCGGGGCCGTCGTGATTGCGGGCGCCGGCAATTCGGTCAATCTGACCGATGGACTGGACGGCTTGGCTATCGTGCCGGTGATGATTGCGGCCGCGACGTTCGGGTTGATCGCCTATCTTGTCGGCAACTTTCGTTTTGCGAACTATCTGCAGATCCACTTCGTCTCCGGCTCGGGAGAACTCGCCGTGATTTGCGGGGCGCTGGTGGGAGCCGGGCTCGGATTCTTGTGGTTCAATGCCCCGCCCGCGATGATCTTTATGGGCGATACCGGGTCGCTGGCCTTGGGCGGGGCGCTTGGCTCGATCGCGGTAGTCACCAAGCATGAGATCGTGCTTGCCATCGTAGGCGGGCTCTTCGTCTTGGAGACACTCTCGGTCATTATTCAGGTTGCGTCGTTCAAGCTCACCGGCAAGCGTGTGTTTCGAATGGCGCCCTTGCACCATCATTACGAGCAGAAGGGTTGGCAGGAAAGCACTGTGGTGGTCCGGTTCTGGATTGTCTCCGTGGTGCTGGCGCTGGTCGGGCTCGCGACGTTGAAACTGCGCTGATCTGGGCCGCTGCCGTCGTGCGGCAAAGCCGGTAGAATGCTGTTGATGATTCGCGCGTCGACATTTGCCGGCCAGAGGGTTGCCGTGTTCGGCCTGGGCGCCTCCGGCTTGGCTGCTGCAGCGGCGCTGGCGGCCGGAGGGGCCGATGTGGCTGCCTGGGACGATACCGAAGCCTCCCGGGAAGGCGCGCGGAAGGCGGGGCTTCCCGTCGTCGATCTTGCGGCTTGCGACTGGTCGAAATTTGCGGCGCTGGTCCTGGCACCCGGTGTTCCGCTCACCCATCCTGAACCGCATTGGACCGTCCGCAGCGCAACGCGCCATCTGGTCGAAGTGATTGGCGACGTCGAGCTGTTCTGCCGCGAGCGGCATGAAACGGCACCACAGAGTCCGTTCGTCGCCATCACCGGGACGAACGGCAAATCGACCACGACGGCACTCATCTCCCACATTCTGCGCGCCGCCGGACGTGACGTTCAGATGGGCGGCAATATCGGACGCGCGATCTTGACATTGGCCGGGCCTGCGCCCGATCGTGTGCACGTCATCGAGATGTCGTCATTCCAGATCGACCTGACGCCATCCCTGAGGCCCAGCATCGGCGTGCTTCTGAATATCACGCCCGATCACCTCGACCGTCACGGCACGCTTGAAGCCTACGCCGCCCTCAAAGGGCGTCTGATCGGCGGGGCCGATCAGGCCGTAGTTGGCATCGATGATGCGCTCTGCCGCGATATTGCCGATACCTGGGACGAGGCCGGCACGAGGGTCACGCGCATCTCCGCTCGGGGTTTGGCCGACGTGCACTGGCGCGAGGGACAGATTTGGCGCCGCTATGTCGGCGCGTCGGTTCCGACGGCCGTCGCAGACCTGCGGGCGATCGGTTCCCTTCGCGGCGAGCACAACGGCCAGAATGCCTGCGCCGCCTACGCCACCGCCTCGAGCCTTGGCGTTTCGGATGCCGCCATCGCAGACGCGCTGGCCACGTTTCCAGGCCTGGCGCATCGCCTGGAGGAGGTGGGTCGCGTTGGAAGGGTTCTGTTCTTCAACGACAGCAAGGCCACCAACGCCGATTCCACCCAGAAGGCGCTGGCCTCCTTTCCGGGTGCGATCCATTGGATCGTCGGCGGCAAAGCCAAGGACGGCGGCATAGGCGACCTGCGGCCGTTCTTCCCGCGCATTGCCAAAGCCTATCTGATCGGTGCGTCGAGTGCGGATTTTGCGTCCACACTCGCGGGCCAGGTTTCGCACGAGGCGTGTGGCACACTCGAGCAGGCCGTGGTCGCGGCCACCCGCGACGCCCAACGCACATCAGCCGCCGAGCCTGTGGTCCTGCTTTCGCCGGCCTGCGCGTCGTACGATCAGTTCAGGAGCTTCGAGCAGCGCGGCGACCGTTTTCGCGACCTGGTCCGGTCGTTGCCGGGATTCACAGCATCATTCGATCCTCAGGCTGGCGCATGAGCTTCACGCGTGCCGACGAGAGCCTGGTGACCGACTGGTGGTTTACGGTCGATCGGGTGCTGATTGCAGCGCTGGCGATCCTGGCAGCGACCGGGGTGGTTCTCTCGCTCGCAGCCAGTCCGGCGGTCGCAGTGCGCAAAGGGCTGCCGACTTTCTATTTCGCAGAGCGGCACGCGATCTTTGCGGCCGCGGGATTCGGTCTGATGATCGCCGTTTCCCTCCTCTCCCGACGGCAGATCCGCCGCTTGGCGCTGTTCAGCTTTGCTGCCGCGCTGCTGTTGATGATCTGGGTCTTGGCGGTCGGGCCTGAGATCAACGGGGCCAAGCGGTGGGTTCGCATCGCCGGGCACTCGCTCCAGCCGTCGGAATTCGCGAAACCCTGCTTTGTCGTGCTCACGGCCTGGCTGCTGGCCGAGGGACGCCGGCGAGCCGACATGCCGTCGTTGGGACTCGCGTGCGCGTTGTTTGCGGTGTTCGCAGCACTTCTGCTGCTGCAGCCAGATGTTGGCCAGACGATGCTGGTAACGCTCGTGTGGGGTGCATTGCTCGTGCTCGCGGGACAGCCTCTACGGTATGCGATGGGAGTTGGCACGGTTGCCGTGGGCCTGCTGGGCGTTGCTTATCTCAGCTTCGACCATGTTCGCACGCGCATCGATCGTTTCCTCGACCCGTCATCGGGCGATACGTTTCAGGTCGACCGTGCGATCCAATCTTTCACCGAGGGCGGGTTGCTCGGCCGCGGTCCAGGCGAGGGCACGATCAAATCCATCCTCCCGGATGCCCATACCGACTTCATCTTTGCCGTCATCGGAGAAGAGTATGGCGCGGGGGCCTGCCTCGTGCTGCTGGGCCTTTTTGCCTTCGTCGTGGTCAGGGCCTTCAGCCGCGGCGCGCGGGAGCCGGATGCGTTTGCGAGGCTCGCGGTGATCGGCCTGGCGCTGCTGTTTGCGGTGCAGGCGGCGATCAACATGGCCGTCAATGTGGGCCTCGTGCCAGCGAAGGGCATGACGCTGCCGTTCATTTCGGCCGGCGGCTCTTCAAATCTCGCCGTTGCCGCCAGCATGGGCATGATGCTTGGATTGATGCGGCGGCGGCCCGGTTTGGCCTACCTGAAAAAGCCGCAGTTGCAATCGAGTGTCGGCCCGATTTGAGCCGCTGCGTCAACGGGGCGGGTTTGCGGTTCTCAAGCGGCCCATGGAGATCGAAGGTGAGCCCTAAGCCCGGCCAATCTAACCCTGACAAGCCTCCCGATCAGGGGGGCGTGCTGCTGGCGGCGGGCGGTACCGGCGGGCACCTTTTCCCCGCCTTCGCGCTGGCTGACGAGCTGGGGCAGCGCGGTTATGCCGTCGATCTGGTGACGGATACGCGCGGCGATCGCTACGGGACCGGCTTTCCGGCGCGCACGATCTACCAGATCGTCTCGGCGACGCCCTCAGGGCGATCAACGGTATCGGCGGCGCGGGCAACCGTGCTGCTGCTGCGGGGTGTGCGGCAAGCGTTCAGCCTTCTCGGCCGCATCCGGCCGGCTGTCGTGGTGGGATTTGGGGGCTACCCGACCGTGCCGCCGCTCATTGCGGCGCGCCTGCGCCGAATCCCGAGCGCCCTGCACGAGCAAAACGCCGTGCTCGGGCGCGCCAATCGCATGCTCGCCCCGAGGGTGTCGCGGCTGGCAACCTCATTCGACGTCACCCGTCACGTTGAGGGGCAATCGAAGGTCAAGGCGCGTTTCACCGGCAATCCCGTGCGCCAAGCTGTGCTCGATGTTGCCGGCCAAGCTTACGTCGCGCCGGCCACTGATGCCGCGTTCAATCTCCTCGTTTTCGGTGGCAGTCAGGGTGCGCGATATTTTTCTGACGAGGTGCCGCCGGCGCTCGCCGGCCTGCCGCAGGTGATTCGATCGCGGTTGCGCGTCGCACAGCAATGCCGGGAGGAAGACCTGGCGCGCGTGCGGGCAGCCTACGCCGCAGCCGGAATTCAGGCGCAGTTGGCGGCGTTCTTCAAAGATTTGCCGCAACGGATGGCCGACGCGCATTTGGTGATCGGACGGGCCGGTGCGTCCTCGGTCGCTGAACTTACGGTTCTTGGCCGTCCGTCGCTCTTGGTGCCGCTGCCACATGCGCTTGACAACGATCAGCTGCAGAATGCAACACGGCTTGCCGAATCGGGAGGTTGCTGGTGTCTGGAGCAGAAGACGCTGACGCTGGAACGGCTCGCCGCTGAGATCGCACGGCTCGTTGCTGCGCCGAGCGAATTAGCGGCAGCCGCGGCAGCAGCAAAACGACAGGGGCAGCCGGACGCGGCATCGCGGCTGGCCGATCTGGTTGAGGACCTGATGATCCCCTCGCGGGGCCGAAAGGAACAGATCCGCCATGCAGATGCCCGCTGAGCTTGGCGCCTTCCACATCCTGGGCATCGGCGGCATCGGCATGAGCGCCATCGCGGAAATCCTGCGTGCCAAGGGGTACACGGTCCAGGGCAGCGATCAGAAGGAAAACGCCAACGTCCGGCGCCTGCGCACGAAAGGGATCCGCGTTTTCATCGGGCACGATCCGATCAATCTTGTGGGCGCTCGCTCCGTCGTGATTTCGACGGCTGTCAAGCCAGGCAATCCAGAGCTCGAAGCCGCTCGCGCCAAGGGGATCCCGATCATCCGGCGGGCGGAGATCCTGGCCGAGCTGATGCGGCTCTACTCGTCGATCTCGGTGACAGGCACGCACGGCAAGACGACAACGACGTCGCTCATTGCCCATATCCTGAAGGATACAGGATTGGAGCCGACCGTGATCACGGGGGGCATCATCAGCGATTGGGGTTCGAATGCGCGTCTGGGTGCTGGTCCCTGGATGGTGGTCGAGGCCGATGAATCGGATGGCACGTTTATCAAGATCCCGACGCAGATCGGTGTGGTCACCAACATCGATCCCGAGCA
>JBKJYG010000121.1:0-7571 GCA_046715905.1 Hyphomicrobiaceae bacterium
CGGTATTGCTGATGTCCGTGAAGACGCTGGAGACGGGAGCCGCCGAGGCTACGCCACTCATGAGGCCGATGGCAAAAACGGTCGCTAAAAAGGTTTTCATGGTTGATGTCCTGTATAGGTTACGGCGAAGCGGATAAGGGCAGGCATGCGCCCCTCGAGCATGACTTGCCCGATGATTTCCAGATGGGGAGCTTTGCCGAGATCGGAAGACAAGGTCACACAGCCGTGACGATTGGTGATCCAGGCACCAAACCCTTGTGATCAGCGCGTGAAACGCGCCCGCTTCTCAACTAGATGGCACGAAGCCAGCCGCTGAGGACGCACCAACCCGGGTGAGCACGACGTCAGCGTCGCGCCCTGGCTCTCTCAACCTCTGCAGGCTTTGGCTGCTCCACTGCAACTGAAGCCACTGCAGGAGATCTTGACCGGCGTCAGGGAATGGCGTCCATCGGACGCCCACTTTTTGGCGCTGTCGGTCACCGCCTTGTTAGCCATCCAACGCGCTATACCATCGGTCACGCCGATGCCATGGCCCCGGATCATCGCGCAGCTTCGGCCCGCAGCTTTGGCGGGCGCGACAGGAACGGCCGCGACGCTCAACATCAGCCCGATCGCCAAACCATAAACAATCCGCATCTCGTGTCCTCTTGAGAAAGGTGCCCCCCAGCACCCTTCCCTCTTAGCGAGGTTGGACAGCGGATGCATCAGCCTTGACTCAGTTTTGGGAATCCGTGGCTCAGCGGCCACAGGTTTTTGAGAGGCGCAGGCGGCGGCGCCGGAAACCTAGCGCGAGGGCTCGGCTCGCTCGGCCCGCTTGCCGCCACCTGGCGACCGCGTAAGGTCATCCTCCAGTCGCAGCGCGGCTGCTTCTCCCAAACGCGCGCGATAAATCTGGATGTTCGAGAGCACTTTCTTGACGTACTCCCGCGTTTCCTCGATGGGGATATTCTCGATCCAATCGAGGGGATCGATGCCCGCATCGCGAGGATCGCCGTACGCCTTGATCCATTGCCGAGCGCGGCCAGGCCCGGCGTTGTAGCCCGCCAGCGTGAGCACATAGTTGCCGCGGAACTCGGCCATCCGATCGCCGACGTAGGCACTCGCAATCATGGCATTGTAGCTGTTGTCGGTCAAAAGCCGCGAGATATCGCATTTGATTTTGTAGTCGCGGCAGGTGTGCTGCGCGGTCACCGGCATGACCTGCAGCAGTCCACGCGCCCCCGCCGTCGAGATAATGCTGGTGTTGAATTCCGTTTCCTGCCGCGCAATGCCGAGCAGCATCGCCGGCTCGGGCGGGGTGCGCAGGGGCGTGTAGCTGGGGAACGTATGCAACGGATAGGCATAGACGATGAGGTTCATACCCCGCGCCAAGCCAGTCTTGCCGACGCGGAGCGAGGTTTGGGCGTCGCCCAGCGCGCTGCCCAGATGCGCCAGCATCGCAACCTCGGCCTCCGTTTCCAGATAATTGCGCAAATGGCCAAACAGCGCGCGCTGAATATTGGAATCCAGACCCGATTTGGCAGCGACGACGGCCGCGCGAACGGCATCAAGAGCATTAAAGGCCTGAGCCTGGGCGTGACTTGGCACCGCCGGCAGCTTCGGACTGAGGTCGCGGGCGCCTTTGGCGCCGAGCTTGAGACGCCCGAGCTGGCCGTGGAAGGTGTCGATCTGCTCGGCTGCCTTCGCAAATGCGAGTTTGGCATCGGCGGTGCGTCCAAGCTTCTCGAGCGCGCGACCCGCCCAATAGTCGGCGCGAGCCTTACTCAGCGGCCCATCGGCGGCTTGGCGCGAGGCTAAAAAATGAGCGAGCGCTGCCTCGGTTTTGTCGAGGTAACGCAGGGCCAGCCAGCCCGCCATGAACGACTGCTCTTTGAGGGGATTGACCGACAGAGGGCCCGCATCGCGCACCAGGCTGTAGGCCAGCTTTGGCTGCCCGCCCTTCAGCGCCTCATGGGCCGCGGCACGCCGCTGACCCCACCAGTCGTCGGGACTGATGATGAGCTCCGGGTCGGTCGGCGCGGCGATAAGGATTTTCCAAGCCTCGTCCATCTCTTTGGAGCGGCGGTGATGCACAACGCGACTGAAAGCCAGACCCCAATCCACCTTACCCGGCGGATCTGGAGCCAATTTGCTCAACAGTTGCCCGGCCTGCTTCGCCTGCAAGAAAACCGCCAGTCGCGCCTCGGCCTTCCGGCGCTCTGGCTCCGATAGCAGCGGTATGACGCGACGGGCCAGCGCTCCGCGGTCATTGCGCGGCGCCGTGAAACGCACTTCATCCACGAGAATGCGGTCAAGCCGCCGCTTATGGTCGGCTTCCGTCAGCAGCTTGCCAAACCGATCGAGAAATCCCGTCTCGAGCGCCGCGGGAAGATCAAAGTCCCGCCATGCGCGCGAGGCATGCAGCCGAGCCTTGCTCTCATCGCCCTCGGCCAGACACGCGGAGGCAAGAGCCGCCAGTCCCGCACCCGACTTGGGCTCAGAGCCTGCGAAAAAGGCTTTGATTTTCGGTGCAGCCCCCCCTTGCGTAAAGAGTTGCTCTTCAGCGCGTTTGATTAAGAGTTGCTGCTCAGGCCATGCCGGATTGGCAGCCACGAAAGCCGTGAACTCTCCCGGCTCACCCCGTCCGCTCTTAAGCAACAGCCATTCCGCGAGTTTGCGAACCGCCGGATCCGTGATCATGGCCCGCGCCGTCTTGGCCCGTGTCGCGTCCCCGGCGGCGTTGGCGCGGATTGCTTCCTTCAGTTGTGCAACATCGTTGGCCGACGGCACAAAATCGCGAACCGACGCGATCAGCTCATCCATGCGGGCCATGTAGCGCGCCTCGGCGAACTGCGGCGCTGGTGCGGCAATCGGCGGCCCCGAGGCCGCAGCTTCGATCTCAGCTTTGGCAGCTGCCTGCGAGGCCTCGCTGTCGCGACCAGCCGCCTGCGGTACCGTGACCAACCCTTTTCCCCTGGGTCCCGGGTCATCGGGAACCGCGTCGGGAGAGGCAACGGCCGGGGCGGCCTCCTCGAGGGGCTCGGGACGGGCTGCCCCGGGGTTCGTGCGCGTTTGCGCGTGCGCCCCCAACGGCAGGCCCGGTGTGACCAACAGCAGCATGGTGGCCCCAAGCAGACCCTGAATCAGGAGCCTTACCCATCCGCTCTGGCCGAACGAACCCCGTGCGCTGTTCCTAATCAAATTTCAACCCATTCTGGAAGAGAGCGTCGACGACCTGTTAAGATCGGTGCAGGTAGATTGGCCAGTGCACGTGATGCTTGCCGCGGTGAAGGCCAGCCTTTACTCTGCGGCATTGGGATGCGGGACACTTGACGCTAAGCGGAGTGTGCAAGCTTGGCTTCTCGCCCTCATAACATGCGTTACGAGCACACTATCGTAGCAGTAGCACATCGTAGCAACAGCACCGGCGCCGTTCAAGGCATGCGGATCGTGTCAATCCAGCGCGCTACGGCCATGCGGAGATAGGCTCCATGTCATCCTCAATCAACACGTCGACGCCATTCCGAGGCTCGTGTACCGCACTCATCACGCCGTTCAAGGGCGGCGTCGTCGATGAGAAGGGGTTTCAGCGGCTGGTCGAGTGGCAGATCACCGAGGGAACGCACGGGCTTGTCCCGGTTGGCACCACCGGCGAGACGCCAACGCTCTCCCACGATGAGCACAATCGCGTCGTCGAACTCTGCATCAAGACCGCCCGGTCACGGGTGCCGGTCATTGCCGGTGCGGGCTCCAACTCGACTGTGGAAGCCATCGAGTTTACGCGCGCGGCCAAGGCAGTTGGCGCTAACGCGGTGCTGCATTCGACCGGCTACTACAACAAGCCGACGCAGGAGGGGCTTTACCTGCACTTCAAAGCCATCAGCGATGCCGTGGACATTCCGATCATTGTCTACAATGTTCCCGGACGCACCGTCATCGACATTCTACCTGGAACGCTGGCGCGCATCGCCAAGCTCAAGAACGTCAAGGGCATTAAGGATGCGACCGCCAACATGAACCGCATGTCGCAGCACCGCCACATGGTCGGCCGCGACTTCTCCTACCTGTCGGGCGAGGACGCGACTGCGCTCGGGTTCAATGCACATGGCGGCAACGGCTGCATCTCCGTGACGGCGAATGTGGCGCCGCGGCTGTGCTCTGAATTTCAAACCGCGACGCTGGCCGGGGATTACAGGCGCGCGCTGGAATTGCAGGACGTGCTGCTGCCGCTGCATGACGCCTTGTTCGTCGAGACCAATCCGGCGCCGGTCAAATACGCCGCCTGGCGCCTGGGATTGATCGAAAGCCCCGAATGCCGGCTCCCCCTCGCTCCCGTGACAGAGGCTACAAAGGCCACCGTAGACGCGGCTCTGACCCATGCCGGTCTGCTCAAGGCCAAAGCCGCGGAATAAGCATCGGTTTCCGCCGGGCCTAGAAAGACGCGCGGGCCTGACGGCAACGTCAGGCCTCTTGCATTATGAAAGCTGTCCATGGCGGAGAAGAAAGACGACCGCAAGATCGTCGCGGAGAACCGCAAGGCACGTTACGAGTATCGTATCGAGGACACCTGGGAAGCCGGCATCCAGCTCACGGGTACCGAGGTCAAATCGCTTCGGGCCGGCGAGGCCAATATCACGGAGAGCTACGCCTCGGCCGAAGGTGGTGGGATCATGCTGATCAACGCCTATATTCCCGAATATCGGCAGGCTGGCCGCTTCTTCCAGCATGATCCCCGCCGGCCACGGCCACTGCTGCTCAAGAAACGCGAGATCCACAAGCTGCGCATCGCCACCGAGCGTCAGGGGATGACGATGGTGGCGCTCGAAATCTATTTCAACCCGCGCGGCCGGGCTAAGCTCAAACTGGCGCTGGCGCAGGGGAAAAAGCTGCATGACAAACGTGAGGACATCAAGAAACGCGAATGGCAGCGCACGAAAGCCCGCCTGATGCGCGACAAGGGCTGATCGCAAAAAACGCAGAGGCCTTGGTCGACCTCCTCGCGATCGAGCGGGCGGCGGTGCGCGGCTGGCCTGCGCTCGACATAGAAAATTGCGATGGGTGGTTGCTGCGCTATGCCTCGGGCGGTTCGGTGCGCGCCAACTCGGTGGCGGCACTCGATTGGCATGGAGACGACTTCAACAAATCGCTGCAACGCGCCGTGGCGTTCTACCGGCATCGCGGCGCGCGCCCCCGGTTCACTATTTCAGACATGACCCAACCGCCCGATCTCGACGCCCGACTGGACCGGCGGGGCTGGACGCGTGGTGTAGTTCATCTGACGATGACAAAGACGATGACCGCCCCGCCCCGCGCAAGCGTGCCCCAGGCCTGCGTGCAACGTTCCGGTGCGGCCAGCCGGGATTGGCTTGGGCCCTATCTTGCGGGTCTGAGCGATGACCGGCGCCTCGTCGCTCCTCGGCTCGTGCACAACGTGCCATTGCCGCGCACGTTTTATTCGGTTGTCCGCGACGGCCGCGTCATCGCCAGCGGGCTCAGCGTGCCCGATGGACCGCTGGCCTCGGTTCAGTGCATGGCGACACTCCCCGAGGCCCGGCGCACCGGCGCGGCAACGGCGCTCCTCGTTGCGATCGAACACGATGCGGGTCAGCACGGCGTTCTGCGCCTCTATCTGCAAGCCGATGGCTCGAATACGGCGGCAATCCGCCTCTACGAACGCTTTGGGTTTGGTGTTGCGGGCCGCTATCATAGTCGCGAGTTGGCGGAGTAATCCTGCGGTCCATGAGAAGGCGCTGTCATGCCCACGGCAAACAATCCCAATCTTCTCAGCGTCGACTGGAGTAAAATCCCCGCGCCGGAGGACGATGGCGGCGCGCGCCACCTGACCGGCGCCAGCGTCCCCGACATCGAGCTGACGGCAACCAACGGTACGTCGATATCGTTGGCTGGACTTTCAGGACGCACGGTCGTGTTCGCCTATCCGCGTACCGGGCGACCCGATCAAATTGCCCTGGTCGAAGGCTGGGACCAGATCCCAGGAGCAAGGGGATGCACGCCGCAATCCTGCGCCTTCCGTGATCTTCACACCGAGGTGCTGGCAGCCGGCGCGGCCCAGGTGTTTGGGCTTTCAACGCAGGACCGGGCCTATCAGCAGGAAGCCGTGGCGCGGATGCATTTGCCGTTTCTGCTGCTCTCCGACGAAGCCTTGGCCCTGACCCGCGCGTTGAGCCTACCGACCCTGCAGGTGGCTGGCTTGACCCTGATCAAAAGGCTCGCCCTCGTCATCGATGACGCCCGCATCAGCAAGGTGTTCTATCCCGTCTTCCCCCCCGACCAGAACGCAGCCGACGTGCTCTCCTGGCTTGTCGCCAACCCTCCCCGGCGACCCGGATAGAAGTCTTTGCGTCCCCCTCAGAACGCGGGTCCGAACTTATTCGAGCGTGGAAATCCCTTCGGCGCCAGACGCCCGGCCTGGGCACGCTCGCCCAGCCAATCTTTCAACTCGCTCCACTGCAGCGTGAAGGTACGACCGGCGGGGTCAAGCCAAGTTAGCCCGTCGGCTTTGCGGAACACGCGCGCGTCCGAGAGGCCCCCATCCTTGAAGCGCTGCAGATAAACGCCCTTGCCACGCCCCATCTCGTTCACTTCGTCGAGACGGAACACAACCAGCTTGCGATTATCGCCGATGGTGGCAACGTGATCGCCATCAACCGGCACACAGACGCAAGCCTCGGCCGGCGCATCGACGTTGAGCACCTGCTTGCCCTTGCGCGTCGAGGCTACGACCTCTTCCTCCGGCACGACAAACCCATGCCCGGTGGTCGCGCCAATCAGCAACTTCCGGCCGGGCTGGTGCACGAACAGGTCGACAAAATCGCTGTTCTCCTCGATGTCGACCATCAGCCGCACCGGCTCACCGTGCCCGCGCCCACCGGGAAGCTGGCCTGCCTCCAGCGTGAAGAACCGACCATTGGTGGCAAACAGCAGCATGGTATCGGTGGATGAGGCTTTTACGGCCCGTTTCAGGCTATCACCCTGCTTGAACTCCAGTTTCGAGAGATCTTCAGGATGGCCTTTCAGGGCGCGGATCCAGCCCTTCTGCGAGAGAATGATGGTTACAGACTCCTTCTCCAGCAAGGCCTGTTCGAGGTCGATGTCGATATCAGGGGCCGAGGCAAGCTCAGTCCGCCGCCGTCCCAGATCGGTTTTCTTGGACCAGGTTGCGCGAATTTTCCGCACCTCGTCGGCGATGTTATCCCATTGCTGCTCCTCCGACTTGAGCAGCGACTTAAGCTGGCGTCGCTCGTGCGACAACGTATCGTGCTCGGCCTTGATCTGCTGCTCTTCAAGTCGTGACAAAGACCGCAGCCGTAGGTTCAGGATGGCCTCTGCCTGCACGTCGGTGAGCTTGAATTTGACCACCAGTTTGGCTTTAGGCTGCTCCTCGAAGCGCACGATGCGGATCACCTCGTCGATGTTGAGGAACGCAATCAGATAACCGTCGAGGACCTCGAGTCGATGCTCGATCTTCTGCAGCCGGAACTCGGCGCGACGAATGAGCACCTCTTGCCGATGCTCGAGCCAGTGCTGGAGCACCTCTTTCAGCGACAGCACGGCGGGGATCTGCCCTGCCG